>JALYUI010000541.1 GCA_030853845.1 Bacteroidota bacterium
GTGCTGCACCAGCAGCTTGGTGTAGTTTGTGGCTTTGCCGGCTTGTAGGCTCACGTGGTACACGCCATCGGGCAGGGTGGTCGTGTCAAACGCATACCCAGACAGGCTTTCCACGAGCCGCCGCTCCACCACCACGCCCTGGGTGCTCACGATAGTGACCTGCACGGGCTCGTTGTTCAGGTCGGTCCAGCTCAGGCGCACCGTGCTGGTGGCCGGGTTGGGCCACGCCCCCAGTGGGTGCTGGCTGGGCACCAGCTCGCCGGGTTCGGCGGCGGCTTCGGCACCCGAAAGCGCCCGGTGGTTGGCGCAGTCCGGAAAATTGTTCTGGCCCGCCACCAGCGGCCCCTGGTAGCCATTGGCGGTGATGACGGTGGAGAAATGCACGGTTTCCACGATGCTGTTGCCGTTCTCGTCGGTGAGGCGGAAGGTGACCGTTTTCCCGTGCAGGTCTACCGAGCCGCCGGGCAGGTTGAGGGGAAAGTAGTTGTACGAGGCACGCGGCAGGTTCACGTAAGTGCCGTTGTGCCGGTACTCCAGCTTTTGCAGCACGTAGCGCATGTTGCTCACCTGCACGGCCGACCAATACCGGTTGGCGTCGTTTTTCAGCGCAAACTGCACCGGGTCGCGGAACGGGCACGGCACCACCCGGAAGCTGGTGGGGCTGGTGCCGGGCCGCACGCCGGGCACACCGTTGGGCACGTTGAAGCGCCCGATGTATTGGCTGCCCACCTGCCAGTCGATGTCGAGTTGGTTCACCAGACACTCCGGACACTCGTCGCGCACCATGAACAGCTTGGGCGTGCCGTATACGCTGTGGTCGGGGTTGTAGCCGGTTACCTCCACGCAGGCCCCGCAAAATTCCGAAGCATTGAAGCGATGGGTGCTGATGGCCACCGACGGAATGCCCCGCAGGCCGTCGGGAAAGCCGCAGGCCTGCTCGTGGGCCGCCTGAAAATGGTTGCGGGTTGAGTGCCCATAAATGCTCGACCAGGGCTTGCACTGCGCCTGGGCCTGCTGCGCTCCGCCCAGGCCCAGCGCCAGGGCCAATAAGGCTACAAATCGTTTCATAAGTCGTGGGAATAGTGGTTGGGAGAAAAAGGCGGCTCCGGTTTGCCCGAAGGCAGGTCCCGGCCTACCGGGCCAGAACCTGCCGGGCGCTTAGTTCGGCACCACGCTTTGAAGCCAGTTCAGGTAGTCCGGCCGGCTGTCGGCGTTCATGTGGCCCGCAGAGCCGTCGCCGTTCCAGGCCCACGCAATAGCGCCGCAGTCGGCCGAGCTGGCCTGGGCGCTGTTCACGAAGGCTTGCACGCGGGCCCGGTCGAAGCGCCCGCCCCCGTATTCGCCAAACTCGCCGATGATGACGCGGTGGCCGGCGTGCTGGCGCAGGTCGGTCATGAAGCCGCGGTCATCGGCCGAGTTGGTGGGCAGCGCCCCATTGTAAAACGAGTCCGGGTACACGTGCAGCGAGTAAATGATGGGGGAGCCAACGGCTACTTCCGGGCCGCGAGCCCGGATATAGCTGGTTTCGTGGGCAAAGCCCGGCGCGTCGATGATGATGGCCCCCGTAAAGCCTCGGGCATGAATGCGGCCCACGGCGCTGTTTTGCTCATCGCGCCACTGCGCGCCCGTGATTTGATAGACAGTGCCTTTTTTGAAGCACGGCTCGTTGATGATGTTCAAGTCGAAGGGAACGCCGACGCTTTGGAGATAGGGCAGGTTCGCCACCCAAAAGTTGCTGGCCGTAGCCATGGCGTTGGCATCATAGCGGTCAGAATACATGAAGTTGGCGTTGTAATACACCAGCACCACCGACAAGCCGGCCGCGTTGGCCTGGCGCATCAGCGAGCCCACCATCCCAATGCCGAAATGCGTGTAGTGGTAGTCGTTCACGTCGATGACGATGCGCACCGTATTGAAGTTGTGAGCGTGAATGCGGTTGAAATCCACGGTGCCGTCGCGCAGCTGGACGTTGACGCCCCGCATGTTTTCCGGCGCGGTGATGTTCTGCACGGGAGCAACGACGGTGGGTTCGGGCTGCACGTTATCCGAGGTTTTTTCGCAGCTCGCCAGGAAGGCCGTCGCCGCCAGCGACAGCGACAGGGACCACAGGACCCGTTGGGTTTTTTGAAAGAATTTAGCCATGATGCTGATTACCAAAAATTAACAGGGAAAAAAAGAAAGCCGTCCGCTCAGGCCCTACAGCGAGCTGCCGTCGATGCTGAACGCGGAGGTGCGGAAGGTGCCGCCGGCCGTGATTTCCCAGCCGGCCTGAATGCTGGTCATGTATTCGGACGTTTGCAGCCAGCCGTGACTCACGCAGTAGTTGATGAGCGGCTTCATGTCCACGGTAATGCTGTTCTGGCCACCCCCGGCCGGCAGAAACGACATCACGCTGCCGCCGTTTTGCAGGGCGTGGTACACATTCCAGTGGCGGCCGCCCAGCAGCACGCTTTTGGCGAAGGGAATGGCCCCGTTGGCGTCGTAGCCCTGCGCCAGCGGGTTGGTGCCGGCCCAGTCCACCCAAATCATGAGCTCGTCTTTGGCTGCCCGGCCGGAAACGTTGGCCGAAGGGTCGAACCAGACATCATAGGCCGCGTCGAACTTCGAAGCGCTGGAAGTCTGGTTCCACGAGCTGTGCACGCTGCCCAGGTCCTGAATTTTTTGCGGCAGGCTGCCCGCGCCGGAATCCGTGCCGTAGTGCTGGCCATACACGATGGACGGGTACGACTTAATCTGGCCGCTGCCCGACGAGTGCGCCGCATTCACGCCCCAGCTGTTGAGGTTGTTGATGAAGCAGGTTTGCGCGCCGGCACCTGCGGTGCCTGCGTTCCACACGTTGTTTTGCACGAAGTAATGCTCGTAGCGCAAAATGCCGAACGCGGCCGCCGTCGAGGCGTCGGCCGATTGGGCGGCGGCCGTGAGCGGCGCGGCGTCGTCTGTTTTTTTGGCGCAGCCGGCCAGGGCGGCGGCGGCGGCAAAGGCTATCAGGTAATGTTTCATAGTGGTTGGGGTTGGAAAAAAGTGGTGGAAAAAAGGCCCGGCAGTTCGGGCAAAGCGCGGCCAGGCAACCCCATTGGGGAGCTGGTAAAGGCAATCGTTGGGGGAGTGGCGGGGCATTTCCCGCCAGGGCCGGTGCCGGGGCTCAACTAGCTAACGGCGCGGCGGCAGAAGTCCCGGCCGGCGTGCAGACAGCGGCCTGGGAAAGCGGAAGGAGCTAAGGCACCGGGCCAGCCGGTGTTTAGGGTGCGGCCGGGCCTCGGCGGAGCAGGAGCAAGCAGAAAAGCTGCGGCCTTTACCAGCTGAGGGTGAAGGTGGCCGTGGCCTTGCGAAGAGGGAAAAACCCGGTTTGCCGCTTGGAGGGCTGAAATCAGGGGGAATATTCCGGGCAACTTGCGGCGGCCGCTCATGAGGCGTACCACTACAACTGCCCGGCCGGCGGCGGACCTACCGCTTCGATTGCTGGTTGTGAAGCCGAAAAGGGTAGCGTTTGATTGAGACAAAGATATCCGGCCATCAAACCCCGCGCTATGACATACACATGTCATTTTTCAGGAAGCGCCTTCGGGGCTACAGCCTGGTAAGGAAGGGTAATGCATTGCGTAACAAATTGATTTTTAATACACTGTACCTTTGCTGCGGTGCCTGGGCCGGGTTGGTGGCGCTGGCCATCGGATAGACAAAAGGGGAGGTGCGCTGTTAGCCGGGCTTAAAACTATAACTACCTTTCTAACAGTGGCGGACTGCCGGCTCGTAGCGTTTCTATTGGATTCTGATGAACATGGCTCTTCCCGTAATGAGGTTCCAATCGTTTGCGGCGGCGCTGCTGGCGTGGACGCTGCTGCTCGGGGCGCTGCTATGCGCCTCCGGAGCCCACGCGCAAGCCGCGCTGCTGCCGCCGCCCGATAGCCTGAAGACTGCCCTGCGGAATAGCCTCGGCGGCGTAGCCCGGGCCAGGGTACTGCTGCGCATCGCCTATGCGTATTTCGATTTTTCGGATACGGCCGGTACTACCGGCTACGCCCGGGCGGCCCGTCGCCTGGCGCACGAGCTGCGCAACGCCCCGCTGGAGGGCCAGGCGGCCGATGCCCTGGGCTTCTACTACCAATGGCGGCGCGACCAGCGGCAGGCCGCCCCGCAGCTGCTGCAAGCCGAGCTGCTGCTGCGGGGTGGGGCCGCCCCGGCGCGCGCGGCCAACTACTTTCACCTGGCCCGCCTCAACACCGATTTGAGCCACGCGCTACAGGCCCGGCGGTATTACCGGCGGTCCATCGCCCTGTTCCGCCAGCTGCACGACCCCGCCCACGAGGCCGAAGTGCTGAACGCCTTCAGCGACAACTACCTGTTGCAGGGTCAGAAGGATTCGGCCATCTATTGCCTGGTGCAGGCTTCGCGGCTCGCGCACCAGTTGGGCATGAAGGCCGAGGAAGCCCTGCTCGAAGCCAACATTGCCGTGGTGCTGCTGCACCAAAACGAGTTGGTGGAAGCCTCACGGCACGCCCATCTGGCTCTACAGGGCCACTACAAGCACGATAACCTCGAATACCGCGTCAACACCTTTATCGTGCTGGGGCACATTGCGCGGGCGCAGGACAGTCTGGAGGTGGCTTTGCGCTACTACCGGCTCGGCGCTCGCCTCGCCCGGCAGTTCAACCAAACCATGACGGTGCACTACGAAAATATCGCCAGCATTGAGGACCGGCTTGGCCGCCGCGATTCGGCCGTCTTCTACCAGCGCATGTCTGTGCGCCTGAGCCAGCAGCTGCACCAGGTAGCCGAGCAGAGCCAGGCCATGGCCAGCCTGGCCCGCTACTACCTGCACCTGGGCCGCCTGAGCCCGGCCACCCGGTGGGCCCAGGCGGCCCAGGCCGTCCAAGGCAATACCCATGTGCTGGCCAATACCCTGCCCTTGCTCGTGCTGAAAGAAATAGCGGTGGCGAAAAACGACTACCGCGAAGCCCTGCGGCTGACCGAGCAAATCCAGGCTGCCGATAGCACCCAGCAGGCCCACGAAAGCCAACGGCTGGCCGAGGACCTGCGGGTGGGCTACGAAACCGAGCAGGCCGAACAGCGGGTGAAAGTGCTGGAGCAGGACCAGCAGCTGGCCGCGCTGCGCCGCCAGCGGGAACTGGCCGGCGGGATGGGCGCGGGGCTGCTGGGCCTGGTGCTGGCCGTGGGCGGGCTGGTGCGCTACCGCCGCCGGCAACGCCGCAAAGAGCACCTGCTGCGCCAGCGCCTGGCGGCCGATTTGCACGACGACGTGGGGGGGTTGCTC
This sequence comes from Bacteroidota bacterium, assembly GCA_030853845.1. GTDB lineage: Bacteria > Bacteroidota > Bacteroidia > Cytophagales > Hymenobacteraceae > Hymenobacter. Next base: position 5,273 of record JALYUI010000541.1, read on the forward strand.
ACGCAGATTTCCATCGACAGCGCCTTGCTGCACACCGGCATCGCCACCCACGACCAGCAGCAGCGCCTGGTGCGCATCGCCGAATCGAGCCGGCAGGCCGTGCGCCAGATGGGCGACATCATCTGGAGTATCGACTCGCCGGAAGGCACCTGGGCCAATGTTATCGACCGCATGCGCGACCAGGCCTACGAGGTATTGGCCCCGGTGGGCATTGAAATTGACTTCGTAGTGGCCCCCGCCGTGCCGGCCCTGTCGCTCGGCCTGCTGCCCTGCCAGCAGCTGTACCTGATTTATAAGGAAGCCTTGCACAACGTTGTGAAGCATTCGGGGGCCGGGCTGGTGCGGGTAGTGCTGGAGCAGCGGGAAAACCAGCTCGTGCTATTGGTGCACGACAACGGACGGGGCAAAACCAGCCCCGCGCCCGGCCAGGGGCGCGGCCTGGGCAACATGCGCCGGCGCGCCGAATCCGTAGGCGGAACGGTCGAATATGGCTGTGGCCAGGCCGCGGGCTTTCGGGTGCTGGTGCGGCTGGCCCTGAGCTGAGGCCCCGGGCCGCGCCGGAAGCGCCTGCCACCGCCGGAAATATGACATATGCATGTCATTTTCAGAACCAGCCTACCGACCGATATTTATGCCCTATGGAACACACCCTGGCCATTATTGAAGACACCGTTTCGTATCGGGAATCGCTGCTGGAATACCTGGCCGCGCAACCCGAGTTTACCTGCGTGCTGGTGGCCGGCTCCGTGGAAGAGTTTCTGGCCACGCTGGCCCGGGCCGCCGCCCCGCCCACGCTCATTCTCTGCGATATCGGCTTGCCGGGCATCACCGGTATCGACGGCTTGCCCAAGATTCTGGAGCGCCTGCCCGATGTGCAGGTGCTGATGCTGAGCGTGTATACCGATTCGGCGCGGGTGTTTGCCGCGCTGTGCGCGGGCGCGGTGGGCTACGTGGTAAAAAGCACCCCCTTTCCCTATTTGCGCGACCACCTGCTGCAAGCCGCGGCGGGCGGCTCGCCGATATCGCCCAGCGTGGCCCGCCACATCGTGCAGTATTTCAAGCCCGTGCCGCTGCCCGCCGGCGAAGCCCTGACCCCGCGGGAAAAGGAAGTGCTGCTCACCCTGGAAAATGGGCTGAGTCATAAATCCATTGCTGAAAAGCTGTTCATCAGCCTGGACACCGTGCGCAACCACATCCGCCAGATTTACCGCAAGCTGCACGTCAACTCCAAAGCGCAGCTGCTGGCCAAGTCCCTGCACGCCAAGCGCCCCCAGTAGGAAACCGCCGGCGAAAGTAAGACCTTCGCCCATGCCATCCCCGCCATCCGAGCTACTGCGGACGCTGCTGGCTATGCTGCTGCGCGGGCTGCCGCACGCCTACCGCGCCGTGGCTGCGCCGGTGGGTACCACCCGCGTACGGCTGACGGTGACTTCGGCCGGCGGCGGCACCTGGGAGATTGCACGCGGCGCATCGGGCTGGCTGCTGCAAGCGCCCGCTGCTGCCGCGCCCGCCGCGGGCATCACCATGAACCCTACCACGGCCTGGCAGGTGTTCACCAAAGCCCTGCGCCCGTCGGAAGCCTGGGCGCGGGTTGAGGTGATAGGAGAGGAGGCTGTGGCCCGGCCCGCGTTCGGACTGGTGGCGGTGATGGGCTGAGCGGCCGGCCGCGCAATCTGGCTGGCCCACTCGCGCGTAGGTGCCAGGGCTTCGGCCTGAACCTGTGCTTATGAATCGACTCTTTTTCTGGCTGCTAACCTTGCTGCTCGGCTGGTCGGGCGGCTGCGCTAGCTCGCAGCTGGCTCCGGCCGACCCGGCTGGTCGACGGCCGGTTGTTGCTTCTGCGCCCACCTTTCTGGCCCTGGGCGACTCCTACACCATCGGCGAGGGCGTGGCGGCGGCCGACCGCTGGCCCACCCAACTCGTGGAGCTGCTGGCGGCGCAGGGCATAGCTGTGCAGGCGCCCACCTACATTGCCCGCACGGGCTGGACCACCGCCGAGCTGCAGGCTGCTATTGCCACTGCCAATCCACCCACTTCTTATGGCTTGGTGTCGCTGCTGATTGGGGTGAACAACCAGTACCGGGGGCAGGGCGTGGGCCGGTACCGGCCCGAGTTTCGGGCGCTGCTCCAGGCGGCCATCCGCTTTGCCGGGGGGCGGGCGGGGCGCGTAGTGGTGCTCTCGGTTCCGGACTGGGGCCAGTCGCCCTTCGCGCAGCGCCAAGGCCAGAATGCAGCTACTATCGGCCAGGAAATCGACCAGTTCAACGCGGCGGCGCAGGACGAGTGCCGCCAGGCGGGCGTGGCCTTCGTCGACATCACCGACCTGACCCGCACTGCCGCCGGTAACCGCCGCCAGTTCACACCCGACGGCCTGCACTACGCCCGCGCCCAGCTGCGGCTCTGGGCCGAACGCGCCCGGCCCGTGGTGCAGGGACTGTTGCAGTAACCGGCGAAATGACCAGGTCTGCTTCAGCCGATGCAACTTGCAGCGACTTCTACCGGTCACTCCCGCGCTGGTAACTTTGCCAACGGGGATGTGGGTTGCTCCTTGCCATGAGAAAATACTTGTTTTTACTGCCGCTACTGGCTTTTGCGGCCCCGGCCGTTGCCCAACATACCGAACTCAGCGGACAGGCCCAGTTGGGACTGATGCGCTTTGGCGGGGCAGATGCTACCGGCACCACGGCGGTTAATTATTCTTATGGCAAGGGCTACACCAATAGTCCCTACGGTAGTCAGGTGGGGCCTGGGTTCAGCCTGGGCTTGCAGGCGCAGCGAGTGGGCCAGAAAAACACTCTGCTCGCCTTCGCAATGGCCTACGACCAGATGCGCAGTCGCACCAACATCGGGGGGCTCAACCTCTACGATGGCACTTCCAACACGCTGCGTCCGGCCACGGGCCACACGTATCTGCAAACGCGCGCCCTGGCGGCGGCCCTCACGCTGGGCCATCGGTTTGCGCTGGGCAGCGGCAGCCTCGACGTGCTGGCCGGCCCGGAGCTGGCCTTCGTGTTCGGCCTGCACGAAAAAGGCAACGGCACCTACGACGGCAACCAGTCCTGGACCACCGATGGGGACCGCGGCGGGCGACTGATTATCGACCCGCGCCTGCGGGCCGGTCTCACGTACTGGTGCCACCGGGTGGGCATCAGCAGCAGCTATTCGCACGGCTTTGCCAACTACCAGGCCGGGCTGCTGGGAGCCAGCCCGCAGGTTGCTTCGCGCACCTGGCGGCTGGGCCTGGCTTACCGGCTCCGATAACCGGGGCGACAAAATATTCGGGCCGCAGCGGCGTCTTGGGCAGGAATGAATCTGCTCCCCACCATCCCGCGCCTGACAGCTGCTTTCGACGGCAAGGCCTACCACAATGCTGTGCCCACCACCATGAGCCCGCCCTCGGGCTACGGGGCGCTGCTGAAGCGTTGGCTATTCGAGAAAGCCGACCGGGAGCCGAAAAAGCCGCTCGGCCCCTTCCGCGCCGACGCGGTGGCCCTGGCTGCCCCCGTGCCGGCCGACGCGCTGCGCGCCACCTGGCTGGGCCACGCCACGGTGCTGCTCGAAATCGACGGCCGCCGCTTCCTCACCGACCCGGTGTGGAGCGAGCGGGCCTCGCCCACGCCCTTCGCGGGGCCGAAGCGGTTTTTTGCGCCGCCGCTACCCCTGGCGCAGCTGCCGAAGCTCGATGCCGTGGTGCTCTCGCACGACCACTACGACCATCTCGACGCGGCCACTATCCGCTTCCTGGCCAAAACCAGCGTGCCCTTTTTTTGCCCGCTGGGGGTGGGCGCGCACCTGCGCCGCTGGGGCGTGGCCGCCGCCTGCATCACCGAGCTGAACTGGTGGGAATCGGCCCAGCTAAGCGAGGATTTTACCCTGGCCGCCACCCCGGCCCGTCACTTTTCGGGCCGGAGCCTCACCCGCAACGACACCCTCTGGGCCTCGTGGTGCCTGCTGGGGCCAACGCACAAAGTGTATTTCAGCGGCGACTCCGGCCCGCTCGACGAAGGCTTCCGGCAAATCGGTGCTGCCTACGGCCCCTTCGATTTGGTGATGCTCGAAATAGGAGCCGCCGACCCTGAGTGGGCCGACATTCACCTCGGCCCCGATAATGCTCTGGCAGCCCACCGGCTGCTGGGCGGCGGCCCGCTGCTGCCGCTGCACTGGGGCACGTTCAATCTGGCGTTTCATGCCTGGCGGCAGCCGGTGGAGCGCCTGCTCGAAGCGATAAACCCAGCCGTGCCGCTGCTGCTGCCCGCTCCTGGCCAGCGGATAGAGGTGGCCGCCGGGCCGCTCAATTCGCGGTGGTGGAAGTAGCGGCCGGGGCAGAGATTGAAGGGAAACAGGTACTTCCGTGTCCTGTGGAACTCAGTTGTGATTAGGCCGATTACTGCCCGCTATATGCCAGGCGGGCCATCTGGCGGCCATCGACGGTACGGGCGAAGTAGAGGCCCGGTACCACGCCGGGCGCGGGCTGCCAGCGCACGCGGCCATCGGGCGCGCTGGTCAGGCGGACTACTGTGCGGCCAGTTGCATCGGCTACCAGCACGGGCTGCGCGCCCTGGCCCGCCAGCTGAAACTCGATTACCTCCTGAAATGGGTTGGGCCAGGGTGCCTGCGCCAGCGCTTGGCGGGCGCGGGTGGCCAGCGGCTGCGTTACCATAAACGTGAGTGTGAGTACGCTGTGGGAGGTAGAGGGGCAAGCATCGTCGACCCCCGTGACGGTGAACGTGTAGCGGCCCGCAGGCAGCGTGGCCGGCACCTGCCAGCGCAGCAGGCCCTGCCCGCCGCTCTGCGGCTGTAGCGACAGGCCGGGCACAATGCCCACGGCCCCGCTGCTCAGCGTCACGGTCTGGCCGGCATCGGGGTCGGCTGCCGATATCTGTAGCTCAACAGCCTGCCCAGCTACTGCCCGAATGGTTTGGCCCAGGCGCGGGCTGCCACCCAGCGTTACATTGGTAAAAATGGGTACCTGGTTGGCACTGGCAATCAGGTAGTAAAGGTCGTCGCGCCAGACGCTGCCAATGCGCAGCCAAGCGCCATTGATGCGCCGAAACTCGTTCACGCGCCCGGCCATCACGTAGCCGCCCTGCTGAATAGTGCCGGCCGTGGGTTGCAGCTCACCCGTGGCCGGGTTCAGTTGGAAGTATGGGGCCAGCGCCCCGGTCGAGGGAGTGCCGCATATTTCCGCAGTGGCATTATTCAGCAGTGGCTGCATCAGCTCGTAGCTCAGCGAGTCACCGTCGGGGTCGAAGGCATTGAAGCTGTAGTGCTGGGGCTGTAGGCCCGGCAGCCACACCTGCCGCGTAGCCGTGAAACGCGGCGAAGAATTGACTGAGGCGACGAGGTTATTCAGCTCGGCCAATACCACCGTACCGTTTGTGGCGGTAGGAGGCAAATTTACCGTGCTCGGTGAGCGCGGTGCCAACTCAATACTGAGCCGCCAGTTGGCGGGCGGCAGGTTCACCAGGCCCTCCAGCAAAACATCGTTGTATGTGTTAGTCGTTGGCATACAGCTCAGCACGACGGGCGCAACGGGAGAGATGCGCATTAGCTGCACATACTGGGTGCTGGTGCCGACAGTGCAGCCATTCGGGTTGCAGGTCAGCTGCACCTGTGTTGGTGGTGGGATTGCGTTTTGTGTGCTGTTAGAGCTGTAGCGCGCTATCACCCGGTATTGGAAGGGGGCCGTGCCGGTGCCGGCATATTCGTAAGTCAATTCCGCCGCAAACAGGTGGGTGGCCCGGGCTGCTCCCAGTGAAGCAGCATATAGCAGCACGAAAGCCAACAGGCGACAGGTAAGCGTACGCATGGGGGAGTTGGTTAGGAATGGAAAGGGGAGTTACAAAAGTCTCTCGTAAACAGCAGCCTGAGCGAAGGAAAGCATTGTCATAAAAAGGAATACCAAGATAACATCCCGGTCCTTACTTTCCCGCCGCCGGGGCCGCCGAATTCCCGTCCAGAATCTTGAACAAGTCGTTGAGTTTGGGGGTGAGGATAATTTCCGTGCGCCGGTTCATGGCCTTGTTCTGGGGTGAGTCGTTGGGCGCGACGGGCACGTACTGCCCGCGCCCCGAGGCCGTGACGCGCTCCGGGGCCACGCCGGCGGTAGTAAGCAGGCGCGCGATTTCAGTGGCGCGCAGGGCGCTCAGGTCCCAGTTGTCGCTCATGCCGGCCGTGCCGGGGCGAATGGGCACGTTGTCGGTGTGGCCTTCCACCACCACGTTCACGTCCTGCTGCTCCTGGAGCACGGTGGCCAGCTGCTTCAGTGCCTCCTGGCCCTTGGGGTCCACCCGCGTCGAACCCGACTTAAACAGCAGCTGCTCCGACAGCGACACGTACACTTTGCCATCCTTCAGTTTCACCTGCAAATCGGCGCTGTTGAAGCTGAGCAGGGCCTTGCTCACGCGGGCTTTCAGGTCGTCTACGGCCTTGTCCTTGTCGGCCAGGGCTTTGGTGAGCTCGGTGAGGCGGGCCTCCCGGGTTTTCAGGTCGTCGGCGAGGCGGTCGTTGTTGGCTTTGCTCTTTTGCAGGCTCTGGTCGAGGGTGCCCAGCTCGGCTTCGCGGCGGGCCAGGTCCTGGGCCACCTTATTGTAGTCGGATGATTTATTGGCCAGCTCCCGGTCGCTGTTTTTGAGCAGCTTGTCGTAGCTCGTGTTCAGGTCGTGGTAAAGCATGCGGGTTTTACGGTAGGCCGCCCCGGTTTCGGTCGAGTCGATGACGAGGCGCTTCTGCGTGAGGCGGAGCTGGGCCAGCTCGTCGGTGGCTTTTTGCAACTGGGCCGTGGTTCCCTGCAACTGGCGCTCGGCGGCGGCTTTGCCGTCGGCATCGGCTTTCTGGCGGGCGCTCAGGTCGTCGTATTTGCGGGCCGTGACGCAGCCAGTCAGGGCCGGCGGCACCAGCAGGGCCAGGCCCAGCAGGGCAGGGGAGAGAGTACGAACAGAAAAGAACATGGCAACGAAGCAGGCCATCGGCGGCCGGCCTGCCCGGCCGCGTTGGCCCGGCAAGGTAGCCCCGAACGGCGGCCCCGTCTCCAGTAAGCGGCTGGGGCATCTTTTGTCGCGTGGGCCACGTTGCAGCTGGGCGGCCACGGCCCGGGCGGGGTGGGTGGCGGCAGGGCGTCGGTTGTCGCTTATCTTTGACGCCCGGTTTTTACTCTTTCCCGCAGGCCCGCAGCTTGCGGTACTCCCTAACTTCACCACAAGCGGTTAGCCATCTGCTAACGGCTTCAAGCTCACGATATGGCCTGGTTCAAGCGCGTAGAAAAGGGCATCGTCACCCCCACCGACCAGAAAAAGGAAACCCCCGACGGCCTCTGGTACAAGTGCCCCGAGTGTAAAACGGTGGCCACCATGGCCGAGCACAAGCGCCTGCTGTTCGTGTG
>JALYUI010000556.1 GCA_030853845.1 Bacteroidota bacterium
GTCTGCAGGTCGGCGTAGCCGTAGTCGAGCACGCTGCTATCGGGAAAAACCCAGACGAACAGGCCCGTCGCAATCAGAAAAACCCCCAGCACCACGTAAGCGACGGGGGAGTTCAAGAAGGCGTTAAATTCTTTTTGGAGGATGGTGAGCATAGAAAATTGATGTGGCAGATGTGATGAATGTGGGAATGTGTAAATTAAATACCTGACTTCCATCAGATTTTATTTACACATTATTCATTTTTCCACATCTATCACATTCTTAAAATTTACTTCGTCAGTTCCCCGAACACCTCCTCCAGGCTCTGCTGCTCCTGCCGCAGCCCCAGCAGAATCCAGCCTTCCTGCCCGGCTAGGCGCGATACGGCGGCGCGCACGTCGGTGCCCGGCGCGGTGCGGAGCAGGACCGCGCCGTCGGGGGCCAGCTCCACGTGGCGCACGTTGGGCAGCTGGGCCAGCTTGGCGGTATCCACGTCACCTTCGAACTCGGCGCGCACCACGGTTTCGCCGGCGGCGCGAGCCGCTAGCTCGGCCACCGGGCTGTCGGCCACCAGCTTGCCCCGGCTGATGATGAGCACGCGGGAGCACAGCGCCGTGACTTCGGGCAGAATATGTGTGCTGAAAATGACCGTTTTGTCCTCGCCCACCTCGCGGATTAGCTGGCGGATTTCCAGAATCTGGTTGGGGTCGAGGCCGGTGGTGGGCTCGTCGAGGATGAGCACATCAGGGTCGTGAATAAGCGCCTGAGCCAGGCCCACGCGCTGCCGGTAGCCCTTGCTGAGCGCACCGATTTGCTTGTTTTGCTCGCGGCTCAGGCCCACGCGGCGCACCAGCTCGGCCACGCGGGACCGCAAGCCGGAACCGCGCAGCCCGTGTACCGAGCCGATAAATTCGAGGTACTCGTGCACGTACATATCGAGGTAGAGCGGGTTGTGCTCGGGCAGGTACCCCACGTGGCGACGCACAGCCAGACTATCCGTCAGTACGTCGTAGCCGGCTACGCGCACCGTGCCAGCGGTGGGAGGCAGGTAGCCGGTCGCAATTTTCATGGTGGTACTTTTGCCCGCGCCATTCGGCCCTAGAAAGCCCACGATTTCACCCTTACCCGCCACGAAGCTGATATTGTCCACGGCATTTTGGGTGCCGTAGGTTTTGGTCAGGTGTTCGATTTCTACCATGAGTTTATTTATGTCGCGAGTCGTAGAACGTCATGCTGAACGCAGTGAAGCATGACGTTGTGCTAATTGACGTTCCAGCAATTGACGTTCTACTTTTTCTTCGGCTGCAACGGCCGCATCTCCACTTCTACTACGTGGAAGTTGAACGGGGTTTCCAGCGAATAAATAATAAAGTCGGCAATGTCGGCCGGGCTCATCATCGAGTCGTTGGCCGTAGTACCGAGGATGTGGTCGAAAAAGTTGGTCTGCGTCGAGCCGGGGTTGATGCAGGTGACCTTGATGCCGTCGTTGCGCACCTCCTTGAACAGGGCCTGCGAGAAGCCGCGCACCGCAAACTTGCTGGCGCAGTAGCCGGCCATATTCTCGATGCCGGTGGTGCCGGCAATGCTGGCCACGTTGAAAATGTGGCCCAGCTGCTGGCGTTTCATGTGCGGCAGCACGGCCCGGGCGCAGTAAAAAGTGCCGTGCACGTTGGTGTCGAACATCTGCTTCCAATCGTCGGTACCGAAGCCGTCGACGGGACCGGCGATACCCAGGCCGGCATTATTTATTAGTACGTGCACGTCGGGGCCTAATTCGCGCAGGGTGTTGGTGAGGGCCTCGGCTACGGCGTGCTCGTCGCGTACGTCGCACTCGAAAAACAGGAACCGCTCGTGCTGAAAATCAGCGGGGGCGGTGCGGCCCCAGCCAGCCACCGCCGCGCCCCGCGCCAGCAGGGCTTCGACGGTAGCGCGGCCAATGCCCTTGCCCGGGCCGGTTACGATGGCAGTTTTGCCGCTTAGGTCCATGTATCTTTGGGAAAAGGATTGGAGGCTTATGCGCAAAATGAATTTGCCGCCGCAAGGTAGCGGCCCAGGACGGTTAAACGGAATTGCGCTGCTGCGGGCTGGGTTCAGCTTGGCGTTTGCCGCCACACTTAGCACCTGCGGCCCTGGCCACGGCACCGACTGCCTGAAAAGCACCGGCACTATCGTCACTCAGCAACGCACTGTCGACGCTGGTTTTGTCACCCTCACTGCTTTCGACAACGTCGACCTGCGGCTGGTCCAGGATACGAAAACCTTCGCCGAAGTGCGGGCCGGCGAAAACCTCATCGAAGACATTCAGCTCACCCGCAAGGGCACGGGCCTGGAAATCAGCAACAGTAGCCGCTGCAATTGGGCGCGCAGCTACGACTCGCCCCGCGAAGTGACGCTGCATCTGCCGCGCATCACCAACGTGTTTCTGCGCGGTTCCGGCAATATCAGTACCGTCGGGGCTTTTGTGCAGGATACCATCTTTTTTCACCTCGTCGGGGCCGGCGACTACGACCTCAATGTGCAGGCCCGCCAGCTGTTCCTCGACCAGTATGAGCTGGGCGATATCACCATACGCGGCAGCGCCATCGAAATGAACTTTACCCTGGGTGGCTCGGGCCGCCTTTTCGCTCAAGGCATCACCCCCCGGCGCTGCTATTTCAAAACGACGCGCGACAGTGAAGGTAATGCCCATGTGCGCGCTACCGACGAAGTGGGCGGCTTCGTAGCAGGTACAGGAACCCTTTATTACGGCGGCCCACCCGCGTCCACCGATATTCACGTAACGGGCCAGGGTGGTAGCCGGCCCGAATAGCTTTTGCGGAATTGCGCCAGGTGATTGGCAGCAACTCATAAATCACCCAGCTGCGGCCGAATCAGCAGTTCCTCTACCACGGCATGGGCCGACATGGAGTAGGCCGAAAACACGGCTTCAGCTACGTCGTCGGCCTGCACGAAGCGCTCGGGCGGCAACTCCACGCCCGCCCAGCTGGCCGTGAGGGTGGGGCCGGGCAGCACGGCCGTCACGCGCACACCAGCGGGCTTTAGCTCCTCGCGCAGGTTGCGGGTGAAGCCCAGCAGCGCATGCTTGGCAATGCCGTAGGAGCCGCCGTTCGGATACGCCGTAACGCTGGCCGTGGAGCAGATGGTGAAAATGTGCCCGCGCCCTTGGGCGATAAACTGCGGCAGCAGCGGCAGGGTCACGTCGTAGGCGCTGAGCAGGTTCACGGCCAGCATGCGGCGCAGCTGCGAGCCGTCGGCGGGCTCGTCCTGGAGGCGGCCGGGCAGATAGGCCCCGGCGTTGTTTACCAGCACTTCCACGGGTAGGTTCAAGCGCAGCACGAAGGCGGCGAAGCGGGCGCAGTCTTCCGGCCGGCTCAGGTCGGCGGGCATAGTGTGGAGAATGGCCCCAGGCGTTTCGGCGTCCAGCTCGGCCGTAAGGGCCGCTAGGTCGGCGGCCGAGCGGGCGCAGGTTGCCACTGGGTAGCCGGCCCGCAGGAAGCGCACAACCACGGCGCGGCCAATACCTTTGCTCCCGCCGGTCACGACGATTAATTTTTCGTTGGTTTCCACTGTCAGTTTTTGTTTTTACGTATGGGGCCAAGCCGCCCTTCGGCCCGGGCCTCATAACCCGCAGCCCCAAACTTCGGTTTTTATTTTCCAACCACTTTCTATGCTCACCACCTTCGGCTCGTTCGTTCTATTTCTGCGCGGCATGGTCACGCGCACCGAGCGGTTCAGCGTCCTCTGGAACCGCACCATCGACGAAGCCATCCTTATCGGGGTCGACTCCATCGTCATCGTCTCCATCGTATCGGCCTTCATCGGGGCCGTTACCTGCGTGCAGATTGCCTACAACCTTACCAACCCGCTCATTCCGCAGTCCACCATCGGCTACATGGTGCGCGAAATGACTATTCTGGAGCTGGCCCCCACCATTACCAGTATCGTGCTGGCGGGTAAAGTTGGTTCCAGCATTGCCGGCGGCCTGGGCACTATGCGCATCACCGAGCAGATTTCGGCCCTCGAGGTCATGGGCATCAATTCTACGTCCTACCTCGTGCTGCCCCGCATCATGGCGGCCCTGCTGATGTTTCCGCTGCTCGTAGTGCTGGCCATGCTGCTCTCCATTCTAGGCGGCTATTTGGCCGGCACCCTCACCGGGGTAATGACAGCCCAGGACTACATCGAAGGCATTCGGACCGACTTTATTCCCTATAACATCGTTTTTGCGCTCATCAAGGCAGTAGTATTTGCCTTCTTAGTGTCAGGCATTTCGTCTTTCAAAGGCTACTTCACCACCGGCGGCGCGCTCGAAGTAGGCGCAGCCAGCACCGGGGCCGTTACCAACTCCATCATCGCCATCCTCATCGCCGACTTCGCTCTGGCCGCATTGCTGCTCTGATTAATCGATGTGCTGAATCGCTGATTTGCTGTTATTAAGGCAATGAACTTAATGGTCAAGCCTATTATTTTTGGACTCAGCTAATTGAAAACACTTTCGGCACACTCGCAAATAATCAGCACATCGGCATAACCAACAATCAGCACACCAAATAATGATTGAAGTATCCAATATCGAAAAGTCGTTCGATGGCACGCAGGTGCTCAAGGGCATTTCGTGCATCTTCGAAACCGGCAAGTGCAACCTGCTGCTCGGCGGCTCTGGCACGGGCAAAAGTGTGCTGCTGCAATGCATCGTGGGCCTGATGAAGCCCGATATGGGTTCCATCACCTTCGACGACACGGTGTACACGAACAGTAAAATCGATATCCGGCAGGAAATCCGCCGTAAAATCGGGATGCTATTCCAGGGCTCGGCGCTGTTCGATTCGCTCACGGTAGCGCAAAATGTGGAGTTTCCGCTCCAGATGCTCACGCCCGAAATGACCCCCGAAGAGCGGCGCGACCGGGTCGAGTTCTGCCTCAAGCGCGTGGGCCTCGAAAATGCCGGTAACAAGATGCCCGCCGAAATCTCGGGCGGTATGAAGAAGCGGGTGGGCATTGCGCGGGCCATTGCCCCACAGTGTACCTACTTGTTCTGCGACGAGCCCAACTCCGGCCTTGACCCGCTCACCAGCCTCAAAATCGACGAACTGATTTTCGAAATTACCCACGAGTACAACATCACTACCGTCATCGTGACGCACGATATGAACTCGGTGATTGAAATCGGCGAGCACATCATCTTTCTGCACCAGGGCCAGAAGCTCTGGGATGGCACTAAGGAAGAAATTCTGAATGCCCAGGTACCCGAGCTTAAGAATTTCATCTTCAGTAGCAGCCTGGTGCGCGCTGCCAAGCGCATCGACGAAGAAACCGAAGGTGGCATGGCTGCTTTCGCCGAAGGCAGCGAAGCCGGCGGTGGCATCTGAATGGCCGATTAGCCGTGATTTCGCTGGTTCTTTAAACGTAAAAGGGCCGCTCGGAAGAGCGGCCCTTTTACGTTTAAAGAACCAGCGAAAAAGAGTTTTGGGTCCTTCTCGCCTATTCTGGAAATCAAGGATACCAGAAAAATTCCGCCCAAACTAAAGAACAGCGAAATCTCGGTTAAGCAGCTTCAATCAGCAATTTCAAGTGGGCCAGGTGGTGCTGGCCGTGCCAGGCGTACATTGCCAGCGCCTGGTCAAGCGTGAAGGTGCGCTCCATGCCCGGGTGGTAGAACGTGCGCTGCCACTGCGCGTTGCTCAGGTGCTGGAGCAGCGTGACCCAGCGCGTGTGCAGGGCCTCCAGCAGCGTGAGCGACACGGTGATGGGTGTAGCCGCCACGTCGGGCAGCTCGGCCCAGGCGGCTTCGTCGTAGGGGCGTACGGTGGGATTGTCCTCCGTCAGGGCCAGGCGGAAGCGGAAATAGCAGTTCATGTGCGAGTCGGCCAGGTGGTGAATCACCTGCCGGCCCGTCCAGCCGCCGGGGCGGTAGGAGAGCTGCAACCGCTCGCCGCCCACGGCCCGCGCCGCCGCCGTGAGCCGGGCCGGCAGGTCGGCCAGCTGCTGCATCAGTTCGGCGCGTTCGGCGGCTGGCAATGGCCCGTCGGGCAGGTTGGCACGGCCAATCGGGAAGCTCAAGGAAATGTCGGGAGTTTTCATGATGGCAAGGTAGTGTAAAAGCAAAAACGCTGCTCCCTTCCGGAAGCAGCGTTTCAAGTGAAAAGGGAGCACGGAAGTAGAACGCCATGCAGATAATGCGCTTTATTAGCCGTTGCGCTTGTTGAGCTCGTCGCGGATTTTAGCGGCTTTCTCGTAGTCTTCCCGGTTGAGGGCTTCGGAGAGCATTTTCGACAATTCTTCCATCGACACCTGGCCGCTGGGGTCACGGGGCTCGGGCTGCGGGCGGCTGGCGCGGGGCGATTCGGTCGCGTCGTCATCATCTTCCTCGTCTTCATCGTCTTCCGATTCGGGGTCGACCTCATCAAGGTCCGACAGGATGATGCCGGCCTCGCTGAGCACGCTTTCGACGGTGTAGATGGGCACACCGAAGCGCAGGCCAATGGCAATGGCATCGGAAGGGCGGGCGTCGATGTCGAACGTGGTGGCTCCGTCGGAGCACACGATACGCGAGTAGAACACGCCTTCCTTCAGGTCGGAAATCACCACTTCCAGAATCACAACGTGCACGTGCTCGGCAAACGACTTGAACAGGTCGTGGGTGAGCGGGCGGTTCGGGCTGATTTTTTCAATCTGAATAGCAATGCTCTGGGCTTCGAACATGCCGATAATGATGGGCAGGCGGCGGTTGCCACCCTTCTCGCCCAGAATCAGCGCGAAGGAGCCAGACTGCGACTGGCTGGAGGAAAGCCCCAGGATTTCAAGCTGGATTTTTTTCAAGGGAATACGATATGCTAGGTGTCGGGGAGGGAGGGAAAAACGCGCCGACTAGTGGCCCGTTTGGGGTGGTCCATCGGGATGGACGTGCAAAT
>JALYUI010000563.1 GCA_030853845.1 Bacteroidota bacterium
CGGTAGGGGAGCACGGCGGCCAGCTTCTGCTTTTCGCTGAATAGCTGCCACTGCCCGGCCGAAAAGCTGAGGCGGTCGCCGTCGTCGCCGGCCGCGTGGATACCCTCGCTGCCGCTGGCGGCAAAGCGGGCCGTGAGGGCGGTGAGGGGCTCGGCGCGGTCGGTATCGAGGTTGTACCAGGAGTTGAACAGCTTCAGAAAAATCCACTGCGTCCACTTGTAGTAGGAAGCATCGGAAGTCCGTACTTCCCGGCTCCAGTCGTAGCTGAAGCCCAGGCTGCTGAGCTGCTGAATGTAGGTGCCGATGTTCTGCTCGGTGGTGAGCGCGGGGTGCTGGCCGGTCTGGATGGCGTACTGCTCGGCGGGCAGGCCAAACGAGTCGAAGCCCATCGGGTGCAGCACGTTGAAGCCCTTCAGGCGCTTGAAGCGCGTCACGATGTCGGAGGCGATGTAGCCCAGCGGGTGCCCCACGTGCAGCCCCGCCCCGCTGGGGTAAGGAAACATGTCGAGCACGTAGTATTTGGGCTTTTCGGAGTGGTTGTGGGTCTGGAAAGTGTGGTGCTGTTTCCAGTGGGCCTGCCACTTCTTTTCGATTTCTTCGGGACGGTATGCGGGCATCTTGCGCGGAGTTTATTCCGGGCAAAGGTAGGACTGACGCCCCTGCTTTAGCTTGCGCGACGGGCTGGCCCGCCCCGGCCGGGCTTACTGCGGCTGCCCGTCGGGGTTTGCTTCGCGTTGCAGGGCCAGGTGCGACTGGATAAGTTGCTGCAAGTAGCACAGCCGGACTTCGGGTTCGAATTCTTCATTGTCGGCCACCGCCTGCATCCGCTCCAGCGCCCGCCGGGTGAGGGCGGCCCGCCGGCGGTCATGCTGCGAAATGCGGTTGGCTTCCTTGAGCTGGTGGCTGGCGGCGATGCGCTGGGGCTCGGTGCTTTCGAGCTGCTGGCGCTGGCGCTCCAGCTTCAGGTTGGCGCTATTGAGCTCGCGCTGCAATGCCTGGTTTTCGAGATGGAAGTTGTGCAGGGGCGTGCGCATGAACACGGTTTCGGCGTGGAGCAGGGCCGCCCAGGCTCCGGCAAAATATTCGGGCGAGTAATCGCCAATGTTGTCGAACCAACGGCGGCGCTGGTTGGAAAAAAAAGTTAACAGGCTCATCGGTAGGTGGGCTAACAAGTGGAGGCACGGGACCTGGCAGGTTAATAATGAGCGAATATGCACCGTTTGGAAAAAAGTAGCGCATAGTAGCGCGAACTTTGTTGTTCGCGTCCCCGCGCCGGCTGGAACAATCATTCGAACCGGCGCAAGGAATCGAACGACAACCTCCGCGCTACAAATGGCCCGCATCCCCAAAGAATTAGTTGACCAGATTATCCAGACCGCCGACATTGTGGAAGTCGTCGGCGACTTTGTGCAGCTCAAGCGCAAAGGCCAGAACCTGTGGGCTCCGTGCCCGTTCCACAACGAAAAGTCCCCCTCGTTCTCGGTGAACCCGGCCAAAAGCCTGTACAAGTGCTTCGGCTGCGGCAAGGCCGGCGGCGTGGTGCAGTTCGTGATGGACGTGGAGGGCACCAGCTACGTGGAGGCCCTGAAATACCTGGCCAAGAAGTACGCCATCGACATTCAGGAAGAAGAGAAAACGCCCCAGCAGCAGCTCGAGCAGAACGAGCGGGATTCCCAGTTCATCGTTTCCGACTTCGCCAAAAACCACTTCCACCGCCTGCTGCTCAACTCCGACGAGGGCATGAGCATCGGCTTCGGCTACCTCAAGGAGCGCGGCCTCAACCTGAGCACCATCCAGACCTTCGAGCTGGGCTACTCGCTCGATAGCTGGGACGACCTGATGAAAGCCGCCGAAACGGGCGGCTACGACAAGAAATACCTGGAGAAAACCGGCCTGACGGTCATCCGCACCGACGACCAGGGCCAGGACACCGGCCGGCGCTACGACCGGTTCCGGGGCCGGGTGATGTTTCCGATTCACAACATCAGCGGCCGGGTGGTGGGCTTCGGGGCGCGCACCCTGAAGCGCGACGACAAGATGGCGAAGTACCTGAACTCGCCCGAGTCGGAGATTTACCACAAGTCCGACGTGCTGTATGGCCTGTTTCAGGCCCGGCAGGCTATTCGTACGCAGGAAATCTGCTACCTGGTCGAGGGCTACCTCGACGTGCTCTCACTCTACCAGGGCGGGATTAAAAACGTGGTGGCTTCGTCGGGTACCTCGCTTACCGAGGGGCAAATCCGGCTCATCAAGCGCTACACCGAGAACGTGACGGTGCTCTACGACGGCGACGCGGCCGGCATCAAGGCCAGTTTGCGCGGCACCGACTTGCTGCTCGAAGGCGGCCTGAACGTGCGCGTGGTGCTGTTCCCGGATGGCGACGACCCGGACTCCTACATCCGCAAAGTCGGCGACCAGCGCTTCACCGAGTACATCGAAACCCAGAGCCAGGATTTCATCTCCTTCAAAACCACGCTCGTGGCCCGCGAGGCCAGCAACGACCCGGTGAAGAAGGCCGAAGCCATCCGCGATGTGCTGCACAGCATTGCCAAAGTGCCCGATGCCATCAAGCGCCAGGTGTTTTTGCAGCAGACCTCGGCCACGTTCGGCATCGACGAGCAGGTGCTCATCACCGAGTATAACAAGCTGGTGAAGTCGCCCGGGCAGCAAAGCAAAGCCGGCAGCTCGGGCGACAACCGCGGCAACTATGGCCAGGGCGCGGGCAGCGCCAACACCGGCTTCCCGCCCAGCGCTAACCCGCGCTCCGCGCCGGCCCAGCGGCCGATGAGCGACGAGGAACAGGCCGAAATGCTGATGTACGGCGGCAGCGAAGCCACCGTGGAAATCCTCGGCGCGGGCGCGTCTTTCCAGGCCAGCCCGGCCCGGGCCGACGACGACGAGCCGATGCCCGACATGCTGAAGGTGTGCGAACGCGAGGTGCTGCGCCTGCTGGTGCTGTATGCGGGCCGCGAAATTGAGCCCGAAGTAAGTGTGGCCGGCTACCTCATGGGCCAGCTCGGCGAGAACCCACTACAGGTGCCGCTGTTCGCCGAGATGTGGGAAATCTGCCGGCAGGACCTCCTGGCCGGCCGCTTCCCCGACGCCCGCCTGCTGGCCCAGAACGAGCGCGAAGACATCCGCCAGCTCATCACCGACCTGGCCACCGAGCGCTACGAAATCAGCCCCAACTGGCGCACCAAGGAAATCTACGTCTTCAACGAAGTCGACCTGCCCCAGCTGGCCTGCGACAACGCCGTGCTGCGCCTCAACAAGGTGCACGTGCAGCGCGAGCTCGACCAGTGCCTCGAAAAGCTGCGCCATCCGCTCGAAGATGTGGAGATGTTCGAGATTCTGGGCGACATCAAGCGCCTCAAGGAGCTGGATAACGAGCTGGCCGCCCTGCTGGGCACGGTGGTGCCGCGCGGCGCTTAACTCATTTAACAATTAACATTTATCATTTAACAATCGGCCGAACAGTGCCTGCGTCGAATGAATTGATAAAAACGAAGTTGTTAAATGATAAATGTTAATTGTTAAATGTCCTGATGCTGAAACGACAGAACTTCAACCGCATTATTCTGGCCTTTGCGCTCACCCTGACCAGCCTGCTGGTGGGCATGGGCGGGTTTATGCTCATCGAGCACTACACGGCGGCGGAGGCTTTTTACATGACGGTGACCACCGTGTCCACGGTCGGCTACGGCCAGCTGCACCCGTTTTCGGAGGCCGGGCGGCTGTTCGTCTCCTTCTACATTCTCTACAACCTGGTGGTGGTGGCCTACCTGGTGTCGGTTTTCTCCTCCTTTATCTTTGACGGCGAGCTGCGCAAAATTTACAACATGTTTAGAACCGACCAGGAAATAAAGCGTTTTAGCGGCCACGTCATCGTCTGTGGCTTCGGGCGCAACGGCCGGCGCGCCTACCAGGAGCTGCGCGCCAGCGGGGCCCGCGTGGTGGTGATTGAGATGAACCAGGAGCTGATGAAAAGCATCACCGACGGCCACACCGGCGAAGACTACGACGGCGACGGCGTGCCCGGCGGCAGCATCTACACCGTGTTTGGCGATGCCACTACCGACCTCGTGCTCAAGCAGGCGGGGGTGGAGCGGGCTTCGGCCCTCATCACGGCCCTCCCCAAGGATGCCGACAACGTATTCGTGGCCCTCTCGGCCCGCGCCCTCAACGCGCACCTGAAAATCATTGCCCGCGCCTCGCTCAAAACCTCGGAAAGCAAGCTGCTCACCGCCGGGGCCGACTCGGTGGTGATGCCCGACGAAATTGGCGGCTCGCACATGGCCAAGCTGGTAGTGCGCCCCGAAGTCATCCGCTTTCTCGACCTGATTTCGGGCCTGAGCGCCGACAAGCTGCGCCTGGAAGAAATGACGTTCGAGCAGCTGCGGATAGACCTGCACGGCCGCAGCATCCGCGAGCTCGAAGTGCGCTCCATCACCGGGGCTACCATCATCGGCCTGCGCCGGGCCGACGGCTCGCTGCTCGTGAGCCCCGGCGTAGACTACGTGCTGGCCCCCGGCGACGTGCTGCTGGTGCTCGGCAGCGAAGAGCAGATTGAAACGTTCGAAGTGCGCTTCCGGCAACTGTAATTTGAATTATGAATTATGAGTTATGAATTATGCGGTGGTTCGTCAGCCCCTCTCACAATAATTTATAACTCATAACTCATAATTCATAACTCTATCAAATGCACCTTCTGCAAGTTTGTCCGCGCGTACCGTTTCCGCTCACTACCGGCGGGGCCATTGCCATGTACGACGTGGCGGCGGGCCTCGTGCAGGCCGGCCACCGCGTCACGATGCTGGCCATTAACACGCCCAAGCATCACCAGCCCACCGATGCACTCGACCACCTCGGCCCGAACTTCCGGCTGGTGACGGTGGACGTGAACACCGACCTGTCGCCGCGGAAGGCGCTGAAGAATCTGCTCCTGAGCGCCCAGCCCTACAACGTGGAGCGGTTTATTAGCCCGGCGGTGGGCGAGAAATTGTTCGAAATTCTGCGTACGGAGCATATCGATATCGTGCAGATGGAGGGCACCTTCGTGGCCTGGTACGCCGAGTGGCTGGGCCGCAGCTTCGTGGCCGGGCAGCCCGTGCCGCCCCTGGTGCTGCGTGCGCACAACGTTGAATACACTATCTGGCAGATGCTGGCGCGCCGGGCGGCTAACCCGGCCAAGCGCTGGTTTCTGGGCGTGATGGCCACCCGGCTCGAACGCTTCGAGCGCCGCTACCTGCGGCAGTTCGATGCCGTGGCTGCCATTACCGAAGCTGATGCTGACCGTTTGCAGGCTCTGGGTTGCCCAGAGCCGGTTGTCTTCATCCCGGCCGGAGCCGACCTGAGCCGGCTCGCGGCCGACCCGGCCAGCCGGCCCCAGCCGCGCACGCTGTTTATGATTGGCTCGCTGAGCTGGCTGCCCAACCAGGAAGGAGTGGAGTGGCTGCTGCGCGAAGTGTGGCCCACTTTTCACGCCGAATTTCCCGCCGTGGAGCTGCATATTGCCGGCTCGGGCGCGCCTGCCCACCTGCTGGCCCCGCGCACCGACAACGTGTTTATGCACGGCTTCGTGGAGTCGGCCCCGGCCTTCATGCAGCAGTACGAGCTGATGCTGGTGCCGCTGCTGAGTGGCGGCGGCATGCGCATCAAAATCATCGAGGGCATGGCGCTGGGCAAGGCCATCCTCAGTACCACGCTCGGGGCCGAGGGCATTGCCGTGCGCGACGGCCACGACGTGGTGCTGCGCGACGGGGCCCCCGCCTGGCAGGCCGCCCTGCGCGACTATTACCACGGCCGCCTGCCCGTAGGGC
>JALYUI010000570.1 GCA_030853845.1 Bacteroidota bacterium
GCCGCCGTAGCCGTTCCGGCTGCTGCGTCTCCCGACCACCTCAGCCCCGCCCAGCGCCTCGAAGTGGAGCGCCTGGTGAGCCAGCGCGTGGATGAGGAGCTGCGCTGGCTGCGCGCCAACCTGCCCGAGCTGGTGGCCTCGGCCGTGGCCGCGCCGGTGGCGGCTTCGTCGGACCCAACCGAAATGGCTAGTACAACCCATAAAACGGCCGCTGCTACCGAAACAGAAGGTACTGGTGAAACAACTTCACCCGAAACAGCTGCTCGGATTGAAGCTCCGGCTGCTGCCGAAACTACGGCTCCGGCGGAAGCTTCGGCAGCTGCTGCTCCGGCTCTGGAGCCGGCCCCGGTGGTCAGCCTCGCCACACCTGGGACGGTGGCCGACGACGTACAAATGGACTGATTCCGCCCGGGTAGCGGCTTTTAAGCATCAGCTTACCCAATTACTCCCCGCTATGAAAGCTAGTGTCTGCCTTGCGGTGATGCTGGCCGCCGCCACGGCCTGCCGCACGGCGGCCCCCATCGACGCCAACGCCCTGCCCAAACACCGTTCCATCACCGAAGCCACCATGCCCGAGTACGGCGAGCCCAGCCGCCGTGCCGGCCTGGAGCTGGCCGACACGCTTCCCTCACCACCCAGCCGTGCAATACCCCCCGACTCGCTCCGACAGCCACACTGACGACTATTTCTGCACCCGCGTGCCCGACCCCTACCGCTGGCTCGAAGCCCTCGACGCGCCCGAAACCGCCGCCTGGGTGGCCGCCCAGAATGAGGTAACGTTCGACTATCTGGGCCGGCTGCCCTACCGCGACGCCATTCGGGCGCGCCTGACCAAGCTTTGGAACTACGAGCGGTTTGGGGTGCCCGAGCCGGTGGGGGAGGAGCTGGTGTTCAGCCGCAACGACGGCCTCCAGAACCAGGCCGTGCTCTACCGCCAGCGCGGCGACGACGCCCCCGAGGTGCTGCTCGACCCGAATGCTTTTTCGGCCGAGGGCACCACGGCCCTGGCCGGCACCGAGTTCAGCAACGACCACCGCTACCTGGCCTACGCCACCAGCCACGGCGGCTCCGACTGGCACCAGGTGCGCGTACTGGATTTGACGACTAACGAGCTGCTGTCTGAAACCCTGGACTGGGTGAAGGTGTCGGGTACCTCGTGGGTGAAAGACGGCTTCTACTACGGCCGCTACGATGCCCCCGAAGCCGGCGAAAATGCCCTTTCGGGCCGTAACGAGTACCACAAAGTTTATTTCCACCAGCTGAATACCCCGCAGGCCGACGACCGGCTGGTGTACGAGAACCCGGCAATGGCCCTGGGCTTCCGCTGGGCCGGTGCGACGGAGGATGAGCGGTTCCTCTGCCTGAGCCTGACTGACGGCGTGGCCGACGGCAACCAGCTGCTGGTGCGCGACCTCGCCGACCCCGCCCAGGCCGATACCTGGACCACGCTGATGGGCAGCTACGAGTTCAGCAACAGCGTCATCGGCAACGTGGGCGGCGAGGTGCTGGTGTACACTAACTACCAGGCCCCCAACTACCGCGTGGTCGGTATCGACCTGCGCCGGCCCGGGGAGGCCCACTGGCGCGAGGTGCTGCCCGAAAGCGCCCATAAGCTCGAAAGCATCACGCAGGCCGGCGGCCGTCTCATTGCCGGCTACCTGCACGATGCCAGCTCGCAGGTGCGGGTGTATTCGGAAACAGGCGAGTTCCAGCACGAAGTGGCGCTGCCGGCCCTGGGCACGGCGGCCGGCTTTGGCGGGCGGCGCGACGCCACCGCCGTGTACTACGCCTTCACCTCGTTCACCTATCCCACCACCATCTACCGCTACGACCTCGCCGCCAACGTCAGCACCGTGTTCCGCGCCCCGAGCGTGGACGTGAACCCGGCCGATTACGAAACCACCCAGGTTTTCTATCCGAGCAAGGACGGCACGCGCATTCCCCTATTCATCGTGCACCGCCGGGGGCTGGCGTTGAATGGCCGGCAGCCCACCTACCTCTATGCCTACGGCGGCTTCAACGTATCCGTCACGCCCGCGTTTTCGGTGGCGCGCCTGCTCTGGCTCGAAAACGGCGGCATCCTGGCCGTGGCCAACCTGCGCGGCGGCGGCGAGTACGGCGAGGCTTGGCACCAGGCCGGCATGACTCCGCACAAGCAGAACGTGTTCGACGACTTCATCGCCGCTGCCGACTACCTCCAGGCCCATAACTACACCGATGCCGCCCACCTGGCCATCGCGGGCGGCTCGAACGGCGGCCTGCTGGTGGGCGCGGTGATGACCCAGCGCCCCGACCTTTGCCGGGTGGCCCTGCCGGCCGTGGGCGTGCTCGACATGCTGCGCTACCACACCTTCACCATCGGCTGGAACTGGGCCCCCGAGTACGGCACTTCCGACGACGAAGACCAGTTCCGCAACCTGCTGGCCTTCTCGCCGCTGCACAACCTGCGCCCCGCCGCCTATCCCGCCACGCTCATCACCACCGCCGACCACGACGACCGGGTGGTGCCCGCCCACTCCTTCAAGTTCGCCGCCGCCCTGCAAGCCGTCAACACCGGCCCCCACCCCACGCTCATTCGCGTCGACGTAAATGCCGGCCACGGCGCGGGCAAAAGCACTAGGCTGCAAATCGACGAGTGGGCCGACGTGTGGAGCTTCTGCTACGCGAATATGAGCGTAGTGCCGGTAGTGAAATAGCATTAACCGTTTTCACTGCGCCTGGATATGCTCTCCCGAATTTCTTTACTGCTGCTACTGTGTGTATTTGTGACCCATTGCCCTGTACATGGGCAAAGCAGGTTTTACCTCTATAATGACCTGATTGCGCTGCCCGTCCGCATCAATACGCTGAATATGTTGCACGTCGAGTTCGACACAACCCTAGTGGGCAGCGCTGTTGAGCAAGGACAAATAATTGGCCGAGCCGACTCAGGGCCGTTGGTTCGCTCCGCCCGTTATGGCATGAAGCTCATTGCCGCCGAAGATGAATATGCGGCCAGCCGATACGCGCAGTCGGCGGCATTGCTCCAAGAAGCCGCGCAGCGCGAGCATACTAATCCGTTCATTGGCTATCAACTGGCCCGCAGCCTGTACCGCAACGACGCCACCAAGCCGCAGGCGTTTCAACTGTACCAGCGCTTGGTGCGGCAACTTGATGCGGCAGTGCCGGTGCCTGATTCAGTCTTGAACACCGACGTCTGGTTTGCAGAAGCCTATTGGAAGCTGGGTACCCTCTACCTGGACCGGGCGCAGTGGGCTGATGCCGCCCGCAGCATCGCCCAATTCCAGATTGCCGCGCCGCTCAGTGAATACCAAGGCACGCCCCTGCACGAAGAAATTATGGGCTACCTCACCGAGTGCTTCTACCAACTCCACGATGCCAAACTCTGCCGACACTTCGGCAACCTGACGCTGAAGTATTTCCCGCAGAATCAGTACGTGCGGCCATATCTGGCGCACCTGCCCAAGACCAAGCCAAAACCGCTCGTTCAGCCTCGACAGGTAGTCGTTCCCCATCGGTAGCTGCCGGGGCGTGAAAAAGCCCCCGAAACAGGTGTTTCCGGGGGCTTTTTCCTTATCAGTAGCTACAGCTACACCGCTACTTCCTCCGTCAGGGTGCTGGCGAAGGCTAGCAGGTCGGCTTCGCGGAAGGCTCCGGCCATTACTTGCAGGCCGATGGGCAGGCCGGCTGCGTCTTCACCCACGGGCACCGAAATGGCGGGCACACCGGCCAGCGAGGCCTGCACCGTGAAGATGTCGGCCAGGTACATGCTCACCGGGTCCTGCTTCTCGCCGATTTTGAAGGCCGTGGTGGGCGTGGTGGGCAGCACCAGGAAATCGTACTGGCGCAGCAATTCATCGGTTTTCTCCTTGATGAGCCGGCGCACGCGCTGGGCCTTGGTGTAGTAGGCGTCGTAGTAGCTGGCGCTGAGCACGAAGGTGCCCAGCAGGATGCGCCGCTGCACCTCGGGGCCGAAGCCCTGGGCGCGGCTTTTCTTGTACATCGACTCCAGGTCCGTAGCATCCGGGGCGCGGTAACCATACTTCACCCCGTCGAAGCGGCCCAGATTGGAGCTGGCTTCGGCCGTGGTGAGGATGTAGTAGGTCGGAATCATGAAGTCGAGGTAGGGGAAATCCACGGCTTCCACTACGTGCCCCTGGCCGCGCAGCAGGTCGAGCTGGGTTTCCAGCGCCGCCTTGATTTCCGGGTTCAGGCCCTCGTTGTCGATGGCATCGGCGATGTAGCCGATGCGGTAGTGCGCGGCGGGCGTCAGCAACTGGCTGTAGGCGGGCACTTCGCGCTGGCTGGCGGTGCTGTCCATGCCATCCGGCCCGGCCATGATTTCGACGAGCAGCGCGGCATCGGCTACCGAACGGGTAATCGGCCCAATCTGGTCGAACGACGAGGCGAAGGCCACCAGCCCGTAGCGCGAAATGCGCGAGTAGGTGGGCTTGAAGCCAATTACCCCGCAAAATGCCGCCGGCTGGCGCACCGAGCCGCCCGTGTCGGAGCCAATCGAGGCCAGGCACATATCAGCCTGCACGGCCACGGCCGAGCCGCCCGACGAGCCGCCGGGCACCCGCTCGGGGTCGGCCGCGTTGCGGGCCGGCCCGAAGTAGGAGCTTTCGTTGGAGCCGCCCATAGCAAACTCGTCGCAGTTCTGGCGGCCGATGAGGATGGCATCGGCATCGAGCAGGCGCTGCACGGCCGAACCGGTGAAGAGCGACTTGAACCCGTCGAGCATGCGGCTGCTGCTTTGCAGCGAGTGCCCGGCGTAGGCCAGCACATCCTTCAGGCCGATAACCATGCCGGCCAGCGGGCCGGCGGTTCCGGCCGCCAGCTTCGCATCCACGGCCTCGGCCTGGGCGCGGGCCTCGTCGGGCCACACTTCCAGAAAGGCATTGAGGTGCTGCTGCCGCTCGATGTTATCGAGGTAATAGTCAACGAGCTGGCGGCAGGTCGTAGTGCCTGCCGCCAGCTCGCTGCGAACTTCGGATAAAGAATAAAAACGCTTCAAACCTGATGCAGATTAAGGTGGGCGGTAATCAAAAACCTACGCGCCCGAATCGGCGGGCAGGTAGGGCTGGCGGGGCTGGGTGCCCTCGGGAGCCAGGTTGGGGGGCAGCATAGTGGCCACGGGCGGGGCCGGGTCGTGCTGGTCGGCAGTGGGCAGGCTAGTGGGCAGGCTAGTGGCAGCCGGTGCCCAGGGGTCGAAGCCCGAGCCTGCTTCGGCTACCGGCAGCGGGGTATCGTGCTGCTGCGAAACCGGGGCGTAGGGGTTGGGCTGCTGGCCGTAGGGCTGCTGCTGCTGCGGGTACGGTGGCTGGCCCGGCTGGCCGGCCTGCTCAAACTCGCGGCGGATTTCGGTGCTGGCATCCTTAAACTCGCGGATGCCCTTGCCGAGGCCGCGCGCCAGCTCTGGAATTTTGTTGGCCCCGAAAAATATCAGGATGACGACCATGATGAGGATAAGCTCGGAGCCGCCGATATCGCCCAGAAATAATATGAAGGGAGTTTGCATGACAAAAATCTGACTAACGATTAACTAATTGAGAGCCGGCCGGATTAGCTGGCCTGGGTGCCGGGGTCGTTGGGGTTATAGGCCGGCGGGGTGGGTTGCTGCGGGTAGTAGGGCTGCTGGGGCTGCTGACCGTAGCCGGGTTGCTGCGGATACTGGGGCTGCTGGCCATAGCCGGGCTGCTGGGGGTATTGGGGCTGCTGGCCGTAGCCGGGCTGGGGCGGGTACTGCTGGTAGGGCGGCTGGCCGGCGGGCGGCAGGGGCTGGTCGCGGTACTGGGGCTGCTGCGCTTCTTCGGTCTTGGTAGCATCCTTGAATTCGCGTACGCCCTGGCCGATTCCCTTAAACATTTCCGGAATACGCTTGGCCCCGAAAAAAATGATGATAACGAAGAGAATCAGCAATAGCTCCCCCATATTGGGAACGCCAAAAAGAAAGAGAGGATGTGACATGAATCGGGGGGCACCTATGCCCTTAAGGGTGAGAAAAACGGATATACGCAGCCAGGAGCGTTTTGGAGTGCCAAAGATACCGGCTTCGGATGTTTTACCGGCGAACCCGCCGCTGGGGCGGTCGAAACCCCGGGTTGGTCGGGTAACGAGCCGGGTTAGCCGGAACCCGCTAATCTGGCGTAAAAGACGAGCTTAGCTTTGTCGCTGAAGCCCGCGACGCTTCTATTGCGTACTGCTCAACGCGTATTATTTACCTATTCGTTCGCCGTGAAACTCTCCAAGCAACCTGAGCCGAACCCGATTGCCGACGAAGATGGCCGTCTGACGGCCCTTTACAGCTACGACATTCTCGATAGTGAGCCGGAAGCTGTGTTTAACGAGCTGGCCCAGCTGGCCGCCTACGTGTGCGGCATGCCGATGTCGCTGGTATCGCTGCTCGATGCCGACCGGCAGTGGTCGAAAGCGCGGGTAGGGATGGAGGGGCGCACCATTCCGCGTGAGGAAGCCTTTTGCCGCTACACTGTGGCCGTGGGCGACTTGCTGGAAGTGCCCGATACCCGGGTGGATGCCCGCTTCGCCAGCAATGCGCTGGTGACTGGCGAGCCGCACATCCGCTTCTACGCCGGCGCTCCGCTGCTCACGCCCGAGGGCCATTCCGTGGGCACACTCTGCACCTTCGATACGGTGCCCCGCGCCTTAAGTACCGACCAGCGCGATGCCCTGCGCCTGCTGGCCCGCCAGGTGATGACCCACCTGGAGCTGCGCCGTACCCGCCTGCTGCTCGACGACGAGCGCGAAAAGCTCGAAGGCGTTATTCGCCTCGCCAACCGCACCGGCGAGCTGGCCCCAGCCCCGGCCCGCTCCGGTATTTTCGTGAAGCAGGAGCAGCGCCTCGGCCGTGTGCCCACCGACGAGCTGCACTATGTCGAGGCCCTGGGCGACTACGTCAACCTCTATACCACGCGCGAGCGCCTCACGGTGTACGGCACCATGAAAGACCTCGAAACCAAGCTGGCCGGGCACAATTTCATCCGCATTCACCGCAAGTACATCGTGCGCCTCGACCGCATCACGGCCATCGAAGCCGACATGGTGCTGCTTGAAGGGAGCGGCTCGTCCGGAGCTGGCCGCGCGCCCGTCCGGGTGCCCATCGGCAGTTCCTACAAGGCCGGACTCCTTTCGCGCCTGACGGTGATTTAGCTGCCCTGATGCGCCGGATTCAGTTATGTACATGGTTAAACCCGCCGTTCGTCGGGGAAATAGGACATTCCGGCGAAATCCGGCTCCGGCGACCTGAAAAAGCGTGCACCTTTGAAATGGTTATCGGCTGGCGCTGCCAGTGGCCGCCCCGGCCGACAGCTAAGTTTGTTTTCATAGCTCAGAAAGACCCG
>JALYUI010000594.1 GCA_030853845.1 Bacteroidota bacterium
CGGGCGAGGCGAAGAACTGCGAGCCGCCGTACTTGCCGTTCTGTAGGTTCATCTGCATGAGCACGGCCAGGTCGTTGGCGGTGGCGAAGAGGCCGGCGTGGCCGCCCACGCCGCCCACGAGGGCGGCCGTCTGGTCGTGCACCGTGCCCTGTAGCTGCTCGCGGCGGTAGTAGGTGTCGTTTTCGGTGGGCGCGATGCAGCTCTTGGGGAAGCGCTGCAAGGGGTTGTAGGTCATGCTGCCCAAACCCAGCGGCCGGTAGAAGTTGGCCTCCAGGAAAGTCTCAATCGGCTCCTGCAAAATCTTCTCACACAGCCGCTTCATCACCATAAAGCTCAGGTCGGAATACTCGGTGGGGTACTTGCCCTTGATTTTGGGCAGCAGGCTGGAGCGCATGGTCCAGGCCCAGACGGAGTCGTCGGCGGCCCGGGTGCTGAATTCGCCGGGCGCGACTTCGTTGGGAAAGTCGTCGGAGCGGGTGCTGGCGTAGAAGGTGGGCTTGAAGCGGCCGTCGTGCAGGGTGCGCTCCCAGGTCGGGATGCCGGGCTTGAGGCCGGCCTGGTGCAGCAGCACGTCGCGCACGGTCATGTCGCGCTTGTTGGTGCGGGCCAGCTCGGGCAGGTAGGTGGCCACTTTCTCATCGAGCTGCAGCTTGCCCTGGTCTTTCAGGTACATCACGGCCTGGAGCGTGCCGGCCACTTTCGTCACGGAGGCCAGGTCGTAGAGCGTGCTGCTCGTCACGGGCTGGGTCTGGTCGTAGGTGCAGTAGCCGTAGCTCTGGTCGAAGATGACGGTGCCGTTGCGGGCCACCAGCACCTGGCACCCGGGGGCGGCGGCGTAGGTCTGGCTTTCGAGGGCGATGTTGTCAATCTGGGCCAGCACGTGCGAGTCGAGGCCCTGGCTTTCGGGGGCGGCGTAGCGCAGGCGGTGCAGGTCGAGGGTGGCCAGGCCGGTATTCACGCGCATGGTGGGCGACACCGTGACCGGCAGCCGGCCCCGCGCCGGCAGCGCCCCGAACAGCACCTGCGGCACCACAATCTGGGCGGCGTAGTGGTCTTCGTAGGCGCAGACCAGGGTGCGGGCGCTTTCCAGAAATTTCAGCGCGTAGGCGTTGCCCATGGCCACCACCACGGTCTTAATTTTGGGGTTGGCCTGAAGCTGCTTAAGGAACTTGAGCGCGCCGTCGCCCAGGCCGTAGTTGTGGCTGGGCGTGTTGTTCATGTTGTGCAGGCTCACCACCACCACGTTGTAGTCGGTGAGGCGGCCGGCGAGGCGGGCGAAAGTCGAGTCGGGGGCGTAGCGGTCGGGCACGGCGTACACCGGGCCGGGCTGGTACTTGTTGAAAATGGTGGCGTACGGCCCCTCGGCTGGCGTGCCGATGGTGATGGCCGCAATGCGCAGCGTATCGAGACGCTGGAAGGGCAGCAGATTGTCGTCGTTGCGGGCCACCGTCACGGCGTGCTCGAAAATCTCCTGGGCCAGCACCTTCGACTCAGGCTGGTTGAGGCTGTCGTGCAGCGTGCGCATGTTCACGGGCTGGTAGCGGTTGAGCCCGGCCCAGTACTTGGCCCGCAGAATTTTTTTCACGCGCAGGTTCAAATCATCCTGGTTGAGCTTGCCGGCTGCCACGGCCTCGCGGATTCGCATCAGGGCCGAAGGCACGTCTTCCGAAAACAGCAGCACGTCGTTGCCGGCGGCCAGGGCCAGGGCATCCAGCTCGCCGTCCTTGTAGAGCTTGCTCACGCTCTTCATGTTGAGCGCGTCGGTAAAAACCAGGCCCTTGAACCCCATCTTATCCTTCAGCAAATCGGTAACGAGGGCATGGGAGAGGGTGGTGGTTTTCGCGTCTGTCGTATCGAAGAGGGGCATGTAGAGGTGGGCCACAATCACGCCCATCACCCCGGCCTCGAACGCCTGCTGAAACGGCACCAAATCAACCTGCGTGAGGCGGGCCAGGTCGGTGTTGATGACCGGCAGGGCCACGTGCGAGTCGGTATCGGTGTCGCCGTGCCCGGGGAAGTGCTTGCCCACGGCCATTACGTGGTTGTCCTGTAAGCCCTTGATATACTGGAGTCCCAGGGCCGCCACCCGGTTCTGGTTTTCGCCAAAAGAGCGGTTGCCGATGACCGGATTGCCGGGGTTGGAGTTCACGTCGAGCACCGGGGCAAAGTCGATGTGCACGCCCAGGTTGCGCATTTTGCGGGCAATGTCGCGGCCCATCCGGTACACGTACTGGGGGTCGTCCATCGCGCCCAGCGTCATCTGCTTGGCGTAGTGGGCCGACGAGTCGAGGCGCATGTCGAGGCCCCATTCGGCATCCATGGCCACCAGAAGCGGCACCTTGGCGGCGGCCTGCAGGCGGTTGGCCAGCAGGGCCTGGCGCTTGGGGCCGCCCTGCATAAACATCATGCCACCAATGTTATAGTTGCGCACCAGCCGCTCCACACGGTCGGCGTGGCTGCGGTCCTTGTTCGAATACACGGCCACCATAAACAGCTGGCCCAGGCGCTGGTCGGGCGTGAGCGAGTCGAACACGCTGTCGACCCACGCCGTCTCGACCGGGCCGTTGGGCAGGGGGTCGGCGGGCAGCTTTTTCTTATCGTCGGCCGACGACAGCAGCAAACCCGCCAGCAGGGCCACCGTGGCCACACTCAGCTGGAAGAAGATGCGCATCAGCCCCGAAGGGTTGGTGGGTTGAGTCAAGGGGAAACGGGCCGCGAAGGCCGTACTTTTGTCGTGAGGTACTTGCGGAACCCGCCGGTTGGGTTCAGTGGTTCCGAACCAGGAGCCGAAAGAGGGCAGCCGGGGAGGCGGGCCACCAGCCCAAGCAACTTGCCAACCACCTTCTGCCAGCCCGCGTCTTTCGGCTATTCCAGCCGCGAAGGTACGCAGAAAACCGCCGTGCGGGTTGCTAACGCGGGCTTTTTTTACTTATTGTTCCGGCTGTTCCGGCCTGTTTACGTGCTGGTTAGCTGCTGGCTGGCCACTACTCAATTCCCGCTTTCAGCTTCCGAAATATGCCCGATATTATTCATCTGCTGCCCGAATACCTCGCCAACCAGATTGCGGCCGGCGAGGTGGTGCAGCGCCCTGCCTCGGTGGTAAAGGAGCTGCTGGAAAACGCCGTCGATGCCGGGGCCAGCCAGGTGCAGCTCATCGTGAAGGAGGCCGGCAAGCAGTTGGTTCAGGTGGTCGACAACGGGGCCGGGATGTCGCCCACCGATGCCCGCATGAGCCTGGAGCGCCACGCGACCAGCAAAATCCGCAGCACCGAGGACCTGTTCCGCATTCGCACGCTGGGCTTTCGGGGCGAGGCGCTGGCCAGCATCGCAGCGGTGGCGCAGGTCGAAATCCGCACCAAGCAGCGCGAGCACGACACTGGCAGCCTGCTGCTGGTGGAGGGCTCGCAGATTACCAGCCAGCAGCCCACCGCCTGCCCCGACGGCACCAGCATCGCCGTGAAGAACCTGTTCTTCAATGTGCCCGCCCGGCGCAACTTCCTCAAGAGCAACGCCGTGGAGATGCGCCACATTCTGGACGAGTTTCAGCACGTGGCCCTGGCCAACCCGCAGATTGCCTTCTCGCTGTATCAGAACGAGTTGGAGGTGTTCAGCCTGCCGGCCGGCAAGCTCAGCCAGCGTATTGTGGCGCTGCTCGGCAATGGCTACAAGGAGCAGCTGGCGGCCTGCGAGGAGGTGACGCATTCCATCGCGGTGCATGGCTTCGTGGGCAAGCCCGAGTCGAGCAAGAAGAGCCGGGGCGACCAGTTTTTCTTCGTCAACAACCGCTTCATCCGCTCGGCCTACCTCAACCACGCCGTGCTGGCCGCCTACGAAGGCCTATTGGCCCGCGACACGCACCCCTTCTACGTGCTGTTTCTGGAGCTCGACCCCAAGTCCATCGACATCAACGTGCACCCCACGAAAACGGAAATCAAGTTCGAGGACGAGAAAACCGTGTACGCCGTGGTGCGCGCCGCCGTGAAGCAGAGCCTGGGCATCCACAACATCGCGCCCTCGCTCGATTTTGAGGGCGACGTGAACTTCGCGCCCATCCGCCCGCTGCGCGCCGGCCGTGGCCCGGCCGACGAGCCGGCTGCCCTACCCGCCCTCACGCCTGCCGACCGCGCCGCCGCCAGCGG
>JALYUI010000601.1 GCA_030853845.1 Bacteroidota bacterium
GGGCCGGCCCCGGCTGGGCTGGATGGTGTTTGGGGTGATGACGGCCGGCTACCTGCTACTGCAAATCCCGACCGTGTACCTCGAAATGCACGGCAACCCCGCCATTTCCCGAATGGGCGTCGACCAAAGCCTGGGCTCGCTCGAAGGCAAGGAAATGCGCTTCGGCGCGGCGGCTTCGGCGCTGTGGGCCATCCAAACCACCGTCACCAGCAACGGCTCGGTCAATGCCATGCACGACTCGCTCACCCCGCTTTCGGGCATGAACGCGCTGCTCGGCATGATGACCAACGCCTTTTACGGCGGCGTGGGCGTGGGCTTCCTCAACTTCTTCGTGTTCATCATCGTGGCCGTATTCATCTCGGGGCTGATGGTGGGCCGCACCCCGGAATTTCTGGGAAAGAAAATCGAGGCCCGCGAGATGAAAATTGCCATCCTCATCGCGCTGTTGCACCCGTTCCTGATTCTGGTTGGTACGGCCATGGCCACGCACCTCTACGCCGGCAACCCCACCGAATACGCCGGCTGGCTGGCCAACCCCAGCTACCACGGCTTCTCGGAAATGCTCTATGAATACACCTCCTCGGCCGCCAACAACGGCTCCGGCTTCGAGGGTCTCGGCGACAACACGCCGTGGTGGAACATCAGCACGGGCTTCGTGCTCATTCTGGCCCGCTACCTGCCCATCATCGGCCCGGTGGCCATCGCCGGCCTGCTGGCCCGCAAAAAGTACATCCCCGAAAGCGCCGGCACCCTGCGCGTCGATACCGCCACCTTCGGCGTGATGGTCTTCTTCGTGATTTGGATTATCGCCGCGCTGGCCTTCTTCCCTGCGCTGGCACTGGGGCCGCTGGCCGAGCATTTCACGCTGTACTAGCGCCTGCTCATACGCACCACGGGCGCGCTCATACACGCAAAGTGTGTGCTCATACGTGCTACGGGCGTGCTCATACAGGCAAAGTGCTTGCTCATAGGCGCCACGGGCGTGCTCATACAGGCAAAGTGTGTGCTCATACGCGCCACGGGGCTGCTCACATACATCACGGGGCTTCTTGCTTCTCTAATTCAATGACTTCCAAATCCCAATCCCTCTTTCAACCCGCGCTGGTTCGCGAAGCTGTCGGCCAGGCCTTCGTCAAGCTCGACCCGCGCACGATGTTCCGCAACCCGGTGATGTTCACCGTGGAAATCGGCACGGTGGTGATGTTCCTCGTCACCATCGGCCTGCTGATTAAGCCCGATGCGGCGCAGGGCAGCTTCGGCTACAACTTCACGGTGTTCGTGGTGCTGTTTCTGACGCTTCTTTTTGCCAATTTCGCCGAGGCCATTGCCGAGGCGCGGGGCAAAGCCCAGGCCGATTCGCTCCGCAAAACCCGCCAGGATACGCCCGCCAACGTGCGCCAGCCCGATGGGCAAATGGTGGCCGTTTCATCGGCCCAGCTGCAAAAGGGGCAGGTTTTCGTGGTCGAAGCCGGGGAGATTATTCCCACCGATGGCGAGATTATCGAAGGCCTGGCCACGATTGACGAGTCGGCGATTACCGGCGAGTCGGCCCCGGTTATCCGGGAGGCGGGCGGCGACAAATCGTCCGTCACGGGTGGCACCAAGGTGCTGAGCGACCGCATCGTGGTGCAGGTGACTACCGCCCCCGGCGAGTCGTTTCTCGACAAGATGATTGCGCTGGTGGAAGGCGCCTCGCGGCAGAAAACGCCCAACGAAATTGCCCTCACCATCCTGCTGGCCGGGTTTACGCTGGTGTTCGTGATTGTGTGCGTGACCTTGCAGCCCTTCGCCGAATACTCGAAGACGCCCATTGCGGTGGCCTCGTTTATCGCGCTGTTCGTGTGCCTGATTCCGACCACCATCGGCGGGCTGCTTTCGGCCATCGGCATCGCCGGTATGGACCGCGCCCTGCGCGCCAACGTCATTACCAAAAGCGGCAAAGCCGTGGAAACGGCCGGCGACATCGACGTGCTGCTGCTCGATAAAACCGGCACCATCACCATCGGCAACCGCAAGGCGACGCACTTCTGGCCCGCGCCGGGCGTGGGCATGCAGGAGTTCATCGAGCAAGCCACCGTGAGCTCCCTCACCGATGAAACGCCCGAGGGCAAAAGCATCGTGGAGCTGGCCCGCGACAACAAAGTGGACCCCGCCCAGCTGCGCAACCGGCTCGAAGGGGCGGAGCTCATCAAATTCACCGCCGAAACCCGTTCCTCGGGCGTCACGCTCGGCAACGGCATCCGCATCCGCAAGGGCGCGGCCGATGCCATCCGTAAGCTGGCCGAGGCCGCCGGCCAGGTGTACCACGACGACGTGGCCGACCGCGTGAAAGCAGTGGCCAGCAACGGCGGCACCCCGCTGGTGGTGAGCGAAAACGACCGGGTGCTGGGCGTGGTGGAATTGCAGGATATCATCAAACCCGGCATTCAGGAGCGGTTTGCGCGGCTGCGGGCCATGGGCATCAAAACCGTGATGGTGACCGGCGACAACCCGCTTACCGCGAAATTTATCGCCGAAAAAGCCGGGGTCGATGACTTCATCGCCGAAGCCAAGCCGGAGGACAAGATGCAGTATATCCGCGCCGAGCAGCAGTTGGGCAAGCTGGTGGCCATGATGGGCGACGGCACCAACGACGCCCCCGCCCTGGCCCAGGCCGACGTGGGCGTGGCCATGAACAGCGGCACGCAAGCCGCCAAGGAAGCCGGCAACATGGTCGACCTCGACAACGACCCCACCAAGCTCATCGAAGTGGTCGAAATCGGCAAGCAGCTGCTGATGACGCGCGGCACGCTCACCACGTTTTCCATCGCCAACGACGTGGCCAAATACTTCGCTATTGTACCCGCGCTGTTCATGGTGGCTATTCCGGCCCTGGGCGCGCTCAATGTGATGGGGCTGAAGTCGCCGCAGTCGGCCATTCTTTCGGCCGTCATTTTCAACGCCCTCATCATCCCGGCCCTGGTGCCGCTGGCGCTGAAAGGCGTGGCCTGCAAACCAGTCGGCGCGTCGGCCCTGCTGCGCCGCAACCTGCTGATTTATGGCCTTGGCGGGGTGATTGTGCCCTTCATCGGTATTAAAATCCTGGACTTGATTGTCGGGGTGTTTTTGTAGAAGTATTTAGACTTGGACGAAGCGAAAGTCCTTCGCAATGATGTAGCCATCACCTACAAGTAGCAGGTGAAACAATGGCCTTACTAGTGAAGCAGCTATATATCCATCGGTGTAAGTCGAAGCGCCATATTCTTTACAGGCATCAATAACAGCTCCAGCCACGATGGTCGGCGCACCTGGCAAAAGCAAGCCGGACCCGTTAAGAAGATTCTTCCGCAACAGGTCTGACCCAAATTTCTTTCCGCCATTTAAAACGCACCGCCAGTCACGCCATCCTTGAAATAAGGCTTCGATTCTCTGCTGAATCTCGGCAAACAATTTTTCCGAGTCTGTAGGGCGCGAATTAATGTAGACCGACACAAAGCGGCCATTGTAACTCAGTAGCAGCGGGTGCTCCGAGTAACTCATGAATTCCCCACGCATTCCCGGCTTGAGGCACACTTCAGCTTTGTCCAAATAGTCAACTCTAAAGCTTCTCCCCGGCATTCTCAAAACAGCAAAAGTGGTTTGCGCCACCATCACGGTAACCGTCTCATTATTCGGAATCGGGATGTCAAGCATAAGCCAAACTTACTAACCATGAAATCCCAACTTATTTCCGCCATTCGCCTTTCCGTAGCCCTGCTGGTGTTGTGCTGCGTTCTCTATCCAGCCCTCGTAACGGCCGTGGCCCAAGTGGCACCCGGCCGGGGCGAAGGCGTCCAGCTAAGCCGTAATGGCCACGTGGTGGGCTTCGCCAACGTGGGCCAGAAGTTCGACAAGCCCGAGTATTTCAACTCGCGCCCCTCGGCGGCCGACTACCACGCCGATGCCAGCTCCGGCTCCAATAAAGGCCCTAGCAACCCCGAATACCTGGCCGTGGTGAAAGCCCGCCTCGATGCCTTCCTCTTCCAAAACCCCGGCGTAAAAGCGGCCGACGTGCCCGCTGAGCTGATTACGGCCAGCGGCTCGGGCCTCGACCCGCACCTTTCGCCGGCCGGGGCGCTGGTGCAGGTGGCCCGCGTGGCGGCGGCTCGCAAGCTCGACGTGGCCCGCGTGCAAACGCTGGTGCAGCAACAAATCGAAACCAATCCCGTCGGTCCTGACCGCGTGAATGTTCTCAAACTAAATCTGGCCCTCGACGCACTGACGGCCAAGTAGCTTCTTTTGCACAAAAATATCCGATGAAAATTCCTGCTTTCCTGCTGCTGGCGGCCCTGCCGCTGGCCGCTGCTGCCCAAACTACGCCCGAAACCACGCCGCCCGCCCCTACGCCCGCCGCGCCCGGCCCGCTCACCACCTACGGCTTCGTGGATGCTTATTACGGCTACGATTTCGACCACGCCAACGGCAACGACCGGCAGCCGTTCCTCTACTCGCACCCCCGCCAGAACGAGTTCACCATCAACCAGGCCCTCATTGGGATGCGGTATGATGATGGCAAAGTGCGCGGCGCGCTGGGCCTGCACGCCGGCACCTACGTATCGGCCAACTACGCGGCCGAAGACCCCGTGCTCAAGCACGTATATGAGGCTTACGCCGGTTTCCGGCCCTTCGCCAAAGCCTGGCTCGACCTGGGCATTTTCAGCTCGCACATCGGGTTCGAGTCGGCCATTTCGAAGGACAACTGGACGCTGACGCGCTCCATCATGGCCGAGAATTCGCCCTACTACGAGTCGGGGGCACGCTTCACCTACGAAGTTGGCCCCAAGCTGACGCTGACCGCGCTGGTGCTGAACGGCTGGCAGAACATTCGCGAAACCAACCAGGCCAAGGCCCTCGGCACCCAGATTCAGTGGAAGCCATCGGACAAGGTGCTCATCAACAGCAGTACCTTTTACGGCAACGAGCAGCCCCAGGACTCGCTTATTCGCCGACGCTATTTCCACGATTTCTACATCACCTACGCCGCCGCCGAGCGCACCAGCCTGGCGCTGGTATTCGACATCGGCAAGCAGCGCGGCGTGGGCAGCGAGAAGTACGACACCTGGCACGCGGCCTCGGTTTTCATCAAGCAGAAGCTGGCCGACAAGTTCTCGGCCACGTTGCGCGGCGAATACTACTACGCCGAGCGCGGCGTCCTCATCCGCAGCATCATGCCCCGGGCACTGGACCAGGATTTCCGGGTGGCCGGGGGCTCGCTCAACCTCGACTATTTGCCCACCAGCAACGTGGCCTTCCGGGTCGAAGGGCGGTATCTGAACGGCATGAAAGGCGTTTTTGCGCGCGCTGACAACGCCGATAGCCGCAGCTACAGCAACCTCACGACGAGCATTGCGCTGTCGTTTTGAGGGATTGAACGATGGATAAGCACGTCATGCTGAGCGCAGCCGAAGTATCTCTACCGGGGGAGTAATTAATACCGAAGCAACGAAGCGGTAGAGATGCTTCGGCTGCGCTCAGCATGACGTGCTGAATAAACCGAAACTGACCCATGTCTCTTTTCCCCGCCGACCCCCGCGACCAATCTGCCGAGCGGTTTCTGCGCCTGGTGCAGGCCCGGCGGCGCGGTACGCTCAAAATTTACCTGGGGCTGGCGGCCGGCGTGGGCAAAACCTGCCGCCTGCTCCAGGAAGCCCACGACCTGCACGAGCACGGCGTGGACGTGTTGCTCGGCTACGTGGAAACGCACGGCCGCGCCGGTACCGTGGCCGAGCTTCAACACCTGCCGCTGCTAGCCCGCAAGCAGGTTTTTTACAAAGGCCACGCGGTGGAAGAGATGGATTTGGAAGGCATCATCCAGCGCCGGCCGCAGGTGGTGGTGGTGGATGAGCTGGCGCACTCCAACGTGCCCGGCTCGCGCCACGAAAAGCGCTGGCAGGACGTGGAATACCTCGTGGCCCAGGGCATTTCGGTGATAACGGCCGTGAACGTGCAGCACCTGGAAAGCCTGCACGACCAGGTGCTGCGCATCACGGGCACCGACGTGACCGAGCGCATCCCCGACCAGCTTCTGAAAACCGCCGACGAGGTAGTGAACGTGGACCTGACCGTGGGCGAGCTGCGCGGCCGTTTGGAAGAAGGTAAAATTTACGACCCGGCCAAGGTGCCCACCGCGCTGGCCAACTTCTTCCAGGCCGAAAACCTGCTCCAGCTGCGGCGGCTGGCGGTGCGCGAAGTGGCCCAGCTGCTGGGCCGGCAGGTAGAGTCTGAAGCCGGCGGCGCGCCTGCCGTGGCACCCCAGCGCCGCAACGACGACCGTCTGCTGGCCTGCATCAACTCCAACGACCAGGCGGCCCGCGAAATTATCCGCAAAGCCTCCCGGCTGGCCGACCGGTTTTCGGCCGCCGCCTGGTACGTGCTCTACGTGCAAACCGGCCGCGAAACCGCCGAGCGCATCGGCCTGGCCACGCAGCGGCATTTGCTCAACAACCTACAACTGGCTACCGAACTGGGCGCGCAGATTCTGCGGGTGAAGGACGACGACATTGTGGGAGCCATCCGGCGGGTGGCGCAGGAGAAAAACGCCACGCTGCTGGTCTGCGGTATCACCCGCGAAAAGGGCGTATGGGGCAAGCTGAGCCAGCGCGGCGTGACCTCCGATTTGCTGCGCGCCGTGGCGGGCGACGGCCACGATTTGGACGTGTACCTGGTGACGTATTGAGTTTGGTTATTGATTAAAAAGAACGTCATGCTGAGCGCAGTCGAAGTATCTCTACCGCTTCGTTGCATTGATTGAATTACTTGCGCGGTAGAGATGCTTCGGCAAGCTCAGCATGACGGGCTGCTTTTGGGCTAATAACTAACAACGAGCAACTAACAACTAAAAAGCCCATGAACCTCAAAACGAAAATTACCGTGGGCTTCCTGGCCATGCTGCTGCTGGTGCTCAGCATCGGCAGCTACGCATATTATTCCCTGCGGCAGCTCGACCGCAGCACGCACGATGTGCTGAAAGCCAATCTATACTCCGTGAACCTGGGCCTGCGCATGCTCAAAACCCTCGACCAGCTGGCCCGCCAGCCGCTGGCCGATACGGCGGGCACGGCCGCCTTCACGGCCATCCTGCGCGCGGAGGCCCGCAACGTGACCGAGCCCGGCGAGCAGCAGGTGGTGGATGAGCTGCAGAGCCTGACGCGGCAGCTGCGGCAGCACCAGCAGCAGGCGCAGCAGGCGGTGGCCGCCGGGCAGGCCAGTCTGCTGGGCATCAGCGCCGAGCCCTACCAATTGGGCGGCTACACCTACCAGATGATGGCGCTGAACACCGACGCCCTGAACCGCAAAACCGAAGCCGCTAACCAGCGCGCCGACCAGGCCAACCGCAACCTGCTCATCTTTGTGACGCTGGCCGTGCTGCTGGCCCTGGCCCTCGTGGGCAGTGTGCCCGAAGTGGCCGTGCAGCCGCTCCGCAAGCTCACGGCCGCCCTCGACCACGCCACCGCGCGCGATTTTTCGGCCAGCATTCCGCAGGAAAGCCACGACGAATTCGGGCAGGTGGCCCGCGCCTTCAACCGCATGCTTAGCCAGCTGCGCGAGTACCGCACTTCCACCGAGGCCGGCCTGATAACCGAGCGCAACCGCGCCGCCAGCATCGTGAACACCCTGGATGAGGGCCTGCTTTTGTTGGATGAAAACCGCCATATTCTGCTGGCTAACCCCGTACTGTGCGAATTGCTGGACCTGCCCGCCGAAAAGCTGCTGGGCCGTCCCGCCGCTACCGTACGCCTCGAAAACGACCTGTTTCAGGCCATGCTCAAGCCGCTGGATGCGCCCAACCGCGAAGCCGCCGTGGCCGAAGCGCCGCTGCTGCACATTGCCCAGCGCGGCGAGGAAGCCTTCTACCGCCTGGCGGTGCAGGATTTGGTGTCCTTCAACGAAGCCACCGAGAAAACCGAATTCGTGGGCCACATCCTCACCCTGCGCAACGTGTCCGATTTCAAGAAGCTCGACCAGGTGAAATCGAATTTCCTGGCCACCGTGTCGCACGAGCTGAAAACGCCGCTCTCCAGCATCAACCTCAACACCAAGC
>JALYUI010000615.1 GCA_030853845.1 Bacteroidota bacterium
AATTCTTCCTCGCTCATGTTGGCCAGGTCGAGGGCTTCGTCGTGCGAGGAACCGGTGTCGGTCCACATCAGGTAGTCGGCGTATTTGGCCGAGAGGCGGTCTTCGGTATTGCCGATAGCCGCTGCGCCACCTTTTTTGGCGTAGGTATCCAGGTCGTCGTCGTCGCTGAGCAAGTCGTCGTCCAGGTCGTCGTCATCAATCATGGCCGGGGCGGGGGGAAATATGGTGAAAAATAGAGTGCCGGTGTCGGCCGCGAAGATACGGCTCCGGCCGAAACTGCGTTGTGCCGACACCGTTTTCTTCGCTCGTGAAATGGCGTTCCGGTTAGCGAGAGGCAGTTTTCAAGCAGGCTTAACCCGTCAGTTTCGTCGCGCCGGCTGGAAATCCGTCACCAGTAGCTGCTCGTCGCAGAAGCCGTACTCGGCTGGTACGTTCGAGCTCAGCAGCAGGGTGCGGCCGGCGCGGGTGGCCCGCACCTGTTCGAGGTACCAGGCCGTGCCGGTGGTGTCGAGGTTGGTGGTGGGTTCGTCGAGTAGCAGCAGCGGCGCGTCGGCGTAAAGGGCCAGGGCCAGCTTCAGGCGCTGCTTCATGCCCGACGAAAACTCGCGTACCAGCTGCTCACGGGCTTTTTCGAGGTACATAATACCGATGAGCTGGTCGATAGAAACTCCCGGCCGCAACGGCTTGAAGCGGGTGTGGAAGCGCAGCAGCTCCAGCAGCGTCAGCTCCTCCAGCAGCTCGAGGTAGGGCGCGGCGTAGGCCAGGTGCCGGGGCAGGTCTTCCACAGCCAGCGGGCGGCCGTTCAACGCAAAAGCAAGGGTGCCCTCGGTGGGCAGCAGCTGGCCCGAAAACGTATTCAACAGCGTGCTTTTACCCGCCCCGTTGGGGCCGAGTACAGCCGTGGCGCTGCCCGGCCGGAACGTGCGCGTGAGGCCCCGGAAAATCCAGTCGCGCCGGTAGCGCTTGCCCAGGCCGGATGCGTCTATGAGCAATTAATAATTAGCAATTAATAATTAATGTGGAGCTAGTCCAGCTCGGGCTCGCCGCTCTTGTCGCGCTTGGGGCCTTTGATGATGCCGCGGGTGGCGGCGCGAATGAAATCCAGGGCGTGGTCGCGCTCAACCGAAGGCTCGATTTCGGCCTCGATGCGGGCAATAGCATCCTGGGTATTCATGCCGCCCAGGAAAAGCAGGCGGTAGAGGTTGTGCAGGTTCGTTACCTGGGCCTCGCTGTAGCCCCGGCGGCGCAGGCCCACCGAGTTCACACCGGCGTAGGTGAGGGGCTCACGGGCCGCTTTCACGAAGGGTGGAATGTCCTTGCGCACCAGCGAGCCGCCGCCCAGAAAAGCGTGCGCCCCAATGCTCACAAACTGATGAATGGCCGAGGTACCACCCAGAATGGCCCAGTCGCCCACCGTTACGTGGCCGGCAATCTGCACCGAGTTCGAAATCACGCAGTGGTTGCCGATAATGCAGTCGTGGGCTACGTGCACGTAGGCTTGCAGCAGGCAGTGGCTGCCCACCACGGTGCGGCCCCGGTCGACGGTGCCGCGGTTCACGGTCACGCACTCCCGCAGCACGGTGTAATCGCCGATTTCGGCCGTGGTCTGCTCGCCGGCAAACTTCAAATCCTGCGGTACCGCGCCTACTACCGCGCCCGGAAACACCTGGCAATGCGCCCCGATGCGCGAGCCGCTCATGATGGTCACGTTCGGCCCAATCCAGCTGCCCTCCCCAATTTCCACGTCTGCCGCAATGGTCGTAAACGGCTCAACGGTAACGCCCGGCGCAAGGCGGGCTTCGGGATGAATATAGGCGAGGGGGGAAATCATTCTTCTTTCAGAAAATTATGAATTATGAATTATGAGTTATGAATTGCAAATGGGTGAAGACGACAGGCCATTCATAACTCATAACTCATAACTCATAATTAAAAACTAAGCGTCTTTGCGGACAATGGCGGCACTCATTTCGGCTTCGCACACCACTTTGCCGTTCACGAAAGCCTGGCCGCGCATTTTGGCAATGCCGCGCTTGATGGGGGCCAGCAGCTGGCAATGGTAGATGATAGTGTCGCCGGGGAGCACCTTTTTGCGGAAGCGGGCATTTTCGATACCCAGGAAATACTGCCAGTAGTTTTCGGGGTCGGGCACGGTGTTCATTACCAGGATGCCGCCGGTCTGGGCTAAGCCCTCGATTTGCAACACGCCGGGCATAACGGGGTTGCCGGGGAAGTGGCCCTGGAAGAAGGGCTCATTAATCGAGACATTTTTTACCGCCGTCACCACCTGGTCGTCGAGGTGCACTACCTTATCAATCATGATGAAGGGGTAGCGGTGGGGCAGCACCTGCATAATGCGGTTGATGTCCATTACCGGTTCGCGGGTGGGGTCGTAGAGGGGCACGGGGTTGCTGCGTGCCTCCAGCATCTTCTTCTTGATTTTTTTGGCGAAGGCCACGTTGGCCGCGTGGCCGGGGCGGGCGGCCAGAATCTGGCCCTTGAGCGGGCGGCCCACCAGGGCGAGGTCGCCCACGAGGTCGAGCAGCTTGTGGCGGGCGGGCTCGTTTTTATGGCGCAGGTCCACGTTGT
>JALYUI010000632.1 GCA_030853845.1 Bacteroidota bacterium
CTGGGCTCGGTCACCTACATCTGCACCGATAAGACGGGCACCCTGACCCTCAATAAAATGACGACGCAGGAAGTGTACGCCGACCCGGCGTTTGCCCTGCCCGTATTGGGGAATAGCGACGCGCTGCTGACCGCCATGGCCCTCAATACTGACGCCAGCCAGGGCCCCGATGAGCAGTGGCTGGGTGACTCGACCGAGGTGGCGCTGGCCCGCTACGCCGCCGAGCACGCCTACCCCCGCGCCGCGCTCGAAGCGCAATTTCCGCGCCTCGGCGAGCTGCCCTTCGACGCGGAGCGCAAGTGCATGACCACCCTGCACCAGACCAGCCAGGGTGTGCTGGTGCTTACCAAAGGCGCGCCCGGTGTCCTCTTTGCGAAGCTCGCCGCCGACCAAAAAGCCCAGCTGCCCGACCTCGAAAAGCGCGCCAACGTCCAGGCCCTCCAGGGCTACCGCGTGCTGGCCTACGCCGCCAGGCTGCTGCCCGGAATGCCGAAGCAGC
Organism: Bacteroidota bacterium; assembly: GCA_030853845.1. Taxonomy (GTDB): domain Bacteria; phylum Bacteroidota; class Bacteroidia; order Cytophagales; family Hymenobacteraceae; genus Hymenobacter. Next base: position 500 of record JALYUI010000632.1, read on the forward strand.
TCCACGCGGCCACCCTCGAAACCGACCTGGATTTCATCGGCTTTGCCAGCCTCATCGACCCCGTCCGGGAGGAGGCGCGCCCGGCCGTGGCCGACTGCCAGGCCGCCGGCATCATCCCGGTCATGATTACCGGCGACCACCAGCTCACCGCCCAGGCCATCGCCCGCAAGCTCGGCATTCTGGCCGGTCCCGACGAGCTGGTGCTCACCGGCCCCGAACTCACGGCCCTCGACGAGCCCGCTTTTGCCGCCATCGTCGCGCGGGTGCGGGTGTACGCCCGCGTTGACCCGGCCCAGAAGCTGCGTATCATCAGCGCATTGCAGGCGAAAAAGCAGTTCGTGGCCATGACCGGCGACGGCGTGAACGACGCGCCGGCCCTTAAGCACGCCGACATCGGCATCGCCATGGGCATCGGCGGCACGGAGGTGGCCAAAGAGGCCGCGCACCTGATTTTGCTCGATGATGACTTCGCCACCATTGTGCTGGCCGTGAAGCACGGGCGGCGGATTTACGACAACATTCTCAAATTCATCCGCTACATCTTGTCGGGTAATATGGGCGAAATCTGGGCCATTTTCCTGGCCCCATTCTTCGGGCTGCCCATCCCGCTGCTGGCCATTCAAATCCTCTGGATTAACCTGCTCACCGACGGCCTGCCCGGCCTGGCCCTGGCCTACGAGCCCGCCGAGGCCAACACCATGCAGCGCCCGCCCCGCCCCCCCGACCAACCCATTCTCGGGGCGGGCCTGGGCGGATTTATCGGCTGGGTGGGGCTGCTGATTGGGGCCCTCACGCTGGGCACCCAGGCCTGGGCCATCCACGACGGCGACGCGCACTGGCAGACGATGACGTTCACGGTGCTCTGCTTCACGCAGCTGGGCAGTGCGCTGGCCATTCGCTCCTCGCGCGAGTCGCTGTTTACGCTCGGCCTGCTATCCAACAAGCCCATGCTGGGCGCGGTGGGGCTATCAGTGGCGTTGCAGCTGCTGCTTATCTACCTGCCGTTTTTCAATACCATTTTCCACACCCAGCCCTTGTCCTGGGCCGAGCTGGGATTGGCGGTAGCCGTTTCCAGCGTGGTGTTCTGGGCAATAGAGCTGCAAAAGCTTATTGGTCGCCGCCGCAACCCGCTGGTCAGATTGCCGGCAGCTGCCACTACGGCTTCCCCTGGCCTTGTTCCCGCCGGGGCTGGGTTTTCTCCTCCCATTTTACCGCCGCCAGCCACGAACAAGCAGCTGTTGACTCCGCCCGTTGCGCTCCCCGCCACTCCGCGTTAACCGCCAAAACCCACGAGCGCAACCCGGAACATCCCCACCAGCCCGTTCACCGCGTCGAAGGCGGCAATGCATCTGACCTCACCCAGGATAAAACTACCCTATGAGCGGCTAGGTCGCCCCGCCGGTTAGCGCCAGGCGGCCTACAGCGTCCGAACCAGACGCATGCCCCCGTAGGCATAGCCGTTTACGTTCAGGCCCTGGATGGGCGTTAGGGATACGTTATTGCCGCGTAGCTTTTTGTAAAAATGCAGCACGACTACTCCCGCCGTGGCACCCACCGCACTGCCGATTAGCGAGTCGGTGAACCGCTGGGGAGGGAGGGCCGCGCCGTCGAAACCGGCGGCCGTGCGGTGCAGCCGGGGCACCAGCACCCCCACGGTGGCCCCCACGGCGTAGCCCACCAGGTTGTCGGTGAGGAAGTGCTTGCCGGCTTTGATGCGGAAATAGGCTACCACGGCCGGCACGGCCGCCGCCGCGCCCCACACGTAGGGATGCGCCCGCGAGCCGGGATTGAAGTCGTGAAAAACCTGGGCTGCAAAAAACGTGGCCGTCGCCGTGTGGGCCACGTGGCCGCCAAAAAACGAGTCCGCCGCCACGGCCCCGCTGCGCCTGCTGCCCCCGCTGGGCCCGTAGAGGTAGGGCCGGTAGCGGTACACGGTGCCCACGGTGAGCGTGAAAATGGCGGCCGTGGTGGCCATCGTTTCCAGGTACAGGCCCGCTACCTGGCCGTAGCGGCCGTGCACGGGCGCATCGAAGGCCAGCAGGGCGGGCACCAGCGCCAGCGTACCGTAGGTAAGCGCGTCGCTGGTTGCCTGGGCCCGCTCGCTGTACGCACCGGCCGAAAACCGGTCGAGGGCGGGCACGCGGGCGGGGGCCAGTGCCGCCAGCTCGGTAGCCGGGGCTACGCGCTTATGCTGCACCAGGTAGAGGCCCGTGGCGCTCAGGCCGGCCAGCCCTAGGGTGAGCGGCGCCTCCAGGGCAAACCGGGTCTGGTAAGGCGACGGGGCCTGCTGGGCCAGCGCCAGCGTGGCGGGATTCAGCCCCAGCAGCCCGGCCAGGATGGGTATTCCGAAACGCGGCATAGCATAAGTTGAAATACATACGCGCCGGCCAGTCGCGCACTACCGAAAGCGAAGCACAAGGCCAGCATGCCGCCGCACCGGCGTGGACCAGCCGCTTACTGCAGGTGGGCGCGGAACTGCCACACCTGCTTGTCCAGCTCGTAGCTCAGGTCCTGCAGCTTATTGGACGTTACCTCATCGACCGATTTCAGGTGCAGAATGCGCTGGCGTACCCGCTGACCGACCTCGGTCAGGCGGCGCGTCATGAGTTCCAGCACGTGCTTGTCGGTGAGGAAGCCGGCGGGTACATCTTCCAAATCGGCCGTTGCCACCACGGTGGCGGGGCGGCCATCGGCCGCGAAGCCAACGTGCAGGATACGCTCGGCCAGTACATCGGCGTATTCGAGGTACGTATCGGCACAGGCCTGCAATTTTTCGTGCACCGGCAGAAACAGCGGCCCCCGGATGTTCCAGTGCGCCTGCTTGGCGGTATGGTAAAGGTCGAGCAACTCCACGACGGTGGCCTGCGCCTCGGCCACGATGGCCGTGCGGTTCTGGGCTTCGACGGCAATGCGGCCGTCGGCTTCGGGGTTGCGGTAGTTGAGGGCCGCGCTGGGGGCGGCCGGAACCGGGGCGTGGTTGGCCGGGGCGATTTTGGCCGGGGCGTGTTTAGCCGGGGCGTGTTTAGCCGGGGCAGTGGCGAGGGAAGTTGACATGGCGGTTAAACTGAAAATGATAAAAAAAGCCCCGGCTTCTGCGGGCAAAAACCGGGGGTTACTCACTATTTATCAGCAGCACTTAGCGCCGTGCTCGGCGGCACCGTGCTTGCAAGCCATATTGGTCTGCTTCTTGGCAGCCTGCGTGTGGGCAGCGGCCGTGTGGGCGTGGTGGGCGGCTGTTTCGTAGCTGCCGGCCTCCTGGTGCCTGGCGGCTTCGGTGTGATGATTGGCGGCCTCCGTGAGGTGGGTGGCGGCTAATTTGTGGCTTTCAGCGGCTTTAGTTGACATGATATTGGGGATTTGACGACGCCCCGGAGTTGGGGCGTTGAAGGGGTAAGTGCTTTATCTATCGAAAGCAACGGATTTAAAAAAGAGGGCAGCCGCCCGGTGCCGGCGCGTGGCTTCGGCTTAAAAACCAGGGGTTGCGCCGTTACGACGGGCATCAGGTTCGGCTCCAGTCCGGGGTATTGTTCGAGATGAAAAGTGACCAAGGGCAGGTGCTTAGCATGCTTTCGCGGTGGCTACCACCAGTTTGTTGTCGACGTAGTCGGCCCCTACGTCGAAGGCGTCGGAGGCAGCTTTTTCGTGGTCGAGCCAGGTATCAACGGTGCCGGTGAGGATGGCCCGGCCATCTTCGACCAGCACCTCGATGTCCTGGTTGTGTAGGCTGGATGACCAGAACCAGCGGGTACGGATGCGCTCGGCGAGGACAAAATCGACATTCGCCTGGGGCGAGTAGCCCGCGAAGTCATCGTAGGTGGGGCTGGCAGCCACGCTTACTTTGTTGTCGAGGGCGGCCACCCCGTTCACGCCCGACGCCACCTCGCCGGCCTGCTGCTGCTCGAAATGGCTGCCCACCTGGCCGTAGAGCGAAGCTTTGCCGTTGTGGACGTGAACGCTGAATTCGAAGCGGCCCACGTAAGGGTCGCGGGCCAGGGCCTGCTCAATGCTACGTGAAACGTTGAGGTCGGGGATGGGATGGTCGGCCCGCACTTTTAACAGGTTCTGCACGTACCATACCCCCACCACGTCGCGGGCGTCGCGCTCGGCCTCCTGCTTGGCCCGCAGGTTGGTCACGGTTCCGCTCAGGGTTACGATGCCGTTGCTTGCCAGCACGATGGGCTGGCAGGAAAGCACGCGCGGGTCGAAAAGCAAGGCATCGCGCACGGCCTTGGCAATGTCTTCGTCGGAGCGATTGGCGTGCTTGTGGCGGCGCAGGTTGGAATCCAGCGCCCAATAAGCTACAAACAGGTCATCGGCCTCTACGCGGCTCGCCCCCGCTTCGTTGGCGGTGGTAATCACCTGCATTTTTTGGGTCGCCGAACCCACCGTGCCCGAGAGGTACACCACCCGGTCGTAAGTCCGAATCTCCACCAGGGCGCTGTCCACGCGGATATCCCAGTTCAGCAGCTCCCGGATTTGGGTCGTGATTTCCTCATCGGAGTTCCGCAGCTTGTGCCAGCTGATGGTCAGCGCGTCGGTTTCGAGACTGCGCACGCCCCGCACCCCGCGCACTACGCGCAGCACCAGTTGCTTCTCGGCCCACGTTTGCACCGTGCCGGTGACGGTGACCACGCCATCAACGGCGATGGCATGCACGTCGTAGCCGGCGGTGGCCGGGTCGTCGGCCAGGGCCGCGGCCAGGTGGGTGTTCAGCTCCGCGTCGGGCATGTCGGGCGTGCTGATAAGCAGCTCGTTGACCACGCCGCGCACGCCCCGCACGGCCAGCGCAACTTCCTCGGCCCGCTCCCGGGCCAGCAGGTTGTCGGTGCTGCCGGTAAGCCGCACGATGCCCTCGTGGGTGGTCGCGTCAATTAAATGGGCCGACACGCCCTCTTGGGTGGTAAAGAACAGTTCGACGGCGTCCGTGATGGCCGCGTCGGAAACGGAGTCAGCCGTAGCAGGTTGGGTGTTATAATCCAGGGTTTGCATGAGCAGGAACGGAAAGGGGATGGGGGAAAATCGCTAATTGCAGCAGTTCTGATGTAAAAGTCCGCCCTGCCCGCAGGAAAGAACCTGATGATAGTCGGCTTATTCCATGATGTTTATCAAGCGACACCTTGCCACCATAGCTCAGTCCGCGCCCAGCAGAGAAAAGGCTCCCCAGACCAGCGGAGTGAGTCCGTCGGTCGCGAGCCCCACGGCGTGGAGGGGTAGCCCTCCCGGTGCGCCCGCCGTGATAGCCACCCGTAGCTTCGCGGTCCTGCGTAAGCTCACCTTCAACCTGTTGCAACAGGGTCTGCTTTCAAATTGGCTCGCGGCGCATCTTCTACAAAATCCTGCGATTTGCTGGCTGCCTGATTAACGAAAAGTCGCCGTTGCCTACTGTCATGTCGGTCGAGAAGGAATTACCGTAATCCTCAGGCCAGGGGCTGCTGCAATTCCTGCCTGACGCACTGCTGGCCCGTATCCACTGCACGAATTCTCTTTAGCCTGTTCATCCCCGATGACTTCCACCCCCTCTCCTCCCCCGCCCATCACCAACCGCGAGCGGGCCGAACGCGGCCAGACGTCTACGCTGTGGGGCATCGGGGCCAACGTAGCCCTGGTGCTGGGCAAGGGCACCGCCGGCGTACTCGGCAACTCCTACGCCCTGATTGCCGACGCCATTGAATCGGCGACCGACATTGTCAGCTCCGGCATCGTGTGGCTGGGGCTGCGTCAGGCGGCCCGGGAGCCCGACAAAAACCACCCCTACGGCCACGGCAAGGCGGAGCCGCTGGCCGCCATTCTGGTGTCCGGGGCGCTGGTGGGGGCAGCCACTTTCATTGCTTATGAAAGCATTTTGCACATTCAAACACCCCACGCCCTGCCTGCCCGCTTTACCCTAGCAGTGCTGGTCGTTATCATCGCCATCAAAGAAACGCTTTACCGCCGGGTGCTGCGCGTGGGAAAGGAGGTGGAGAGCGCCGCGGTGAAGGCCGACGCTTGGCACCACCGGGCGGACGCTATTACCTCGCTCACGGCCTTTATCGGCATCAGCATAGCCTTGGTGGGGGGGGCGGGCTATGAGGCAGCCGATGACTGGGCGGCGCTGGTGGCCTGCGGCTTCATCCTCTACAACGCCTACCACATTTTCCGCCCCGCGTTCGGGGAGATGATGGACGAGGCACCGGCAGGCAACTGGCCGAAAGATGTGAAGGCGCTGGCCGAAACCGTGCCCGGCGTCGTGGCCACCGAGAAGTGCTTTGTGCGCAAGATGGGCCTAGGGTACTTCGCGGACCTGCATGTCATTGTCGACGGCACCATCAGCGTTAGCGAAGGACATGCCATTGCCGGAGCCGTGAAGGCCACCATCATGCAGGCCCGGCCGGCGGTGTACAATGTGCTGGTGCACGTTGAGCCGGAGAAGTAAGGCAGTAGCCGGAGTGTTTTAGCAAATGGTTAGGGCCCGCGCTGAACGCAAAATGCGACTTTTGGACCAACCTTTTAACCAAGGCCGCTACCGTCTAATCATCGGCTGAGAGCACCAGCACCGGGATGGCGCTTTCGCGCAGCAGCTGCGCCGTCACGCTGCGATGAAACAGGCCGCCCAGCAGGCTGTGCCGCCGCGCGATGATGACCAGCAGGTCGGCCTGCTGCCCGGCGGCTTCCCGAAGAATACCGCCCACCACGGTCTGCTGATGCACCTGGCGCAGACTGCTTTCGGCCAGCTCGTTCACGAGGTCGTTGGTAAAAACCGTATCCAGCACGGCGGCCGCGCTCGGCGGCGTTTCGTCGTTGTCCGTCACCTGCACTAGGCGCAGGGTGCCCTGGGTGGCGTGCAGCAGCTGGCTGAGCACGTCGCGGTATTCCACCAGGCGGAAGGGCGCGCCGTCCACGGCCAGCAGCAGGCGGCGGGGCGGGAAGGCATCCCGGCCGGCCGGCGGCACCAGCAGCAGCGGGTAGGGCGTGTGGCGCAGCAGGTCCAGGGCCGTATCCGTCACCAGGTCTTCGGTAGTGGGCTCAGTCCCGGTCCGACCCAACACAACCAGCAGGGGCGGGCGCTGCCCCACCATTTCCTGCAAAGCTGTGACCAGGGAGAAATCCGAGATATCGACAGTCGTAGCGACGGGCTGCTCGGCCGCCAGCTTTTCCAAGGCATTCAGGGTATGCGCTCGGCCGGCCGCCGAGTTCTGGCTGGCAAACGCCGCCAGGGCCAGCAGCGTATCCTGGCGGGTATGCAGCAGCTGCAGGCTGGCCTTGAGCGGCACGGCCAGCCCAGCCGCGTAGGAAAGCGCCCGGTTGGAAACGGCGAAAAAATCGGTCAGAACAACGATGGAAGGCATCATGGGAAGGGAAAAAAGGGGCGAATCATTCACCGCGAAGGCGTTTGGCGCAGCCTATAGCCAGTCGGTGACCATGCACGCATCGGCTTCCCGCGCGCGCCGCCGCGCGCCAGCGCTAACGAGCCACGCCGCGTCGTCGGCCCGGTTCCGGTCGGCGCTAAACGGCAATGCCGTATTTGCCGGAGGGGCGAGGCTACCGTGCGGAGCGGGGTTCCGGACGGGCAGCCGGTTATTACCCTCGATTACATGCCCGGCAGGAGCGAGCGGCGGAAGTGGTTGAGCGGTTGGCATGGGCGGGTGGGAAGCGGGGCTAGGAAAGAGACGACCGGCTTGTAAGCCAGCTTTTCCCAAAGGTCCGCCCTGCCCCCGCCCCTGCCCATGACCAGAATTGCCGCCGCGCATGATATTCGTCAAGGGCCGGCCTTCCTCCAACCCTCACCGTTGCCAGCGGATGTGCTGGTCCTCCAGCAGCACGGCAATGCCTTCGTAAGCGGGCACCACGCGGGCGGTGAAATCAGTGGCGCGGCGCTATGATTGAAAATTAATTGCCAGCGATATACGCCCCCCTAAACCTACCTCCACGATTCGCTGCAAGGTAGACAGGCGTACCTCCTTCACATTGTTCTCGATTTTGGAGATGTACGACTTGGAGGTGCCGGTTTTTTCGGCTAGTTCTGCCTGGGTCAGGCCGCGTTCCAGCCGGGCCTCGTGCAGCAAGGCTCCTAGCTTGAAGCTTTCGTACCCGGCCTCCAGCTCTTCGCGTTTCGTTGCGCCGCGTGGGCCGTAATGCTTGTCTTTGAACTCGTTCAGGGTAGTTACGCTATTTTTTTTCGTGCTCATATGCTTGTTTGATTTTCAGGGCTTTTTCGATTTCAGCTTTTGGCGTCTTCTGGCTTTTCTTCTGTAAGCCATTGGCTAAGACGACCAGCTTGCCTTCATCGAAAAAGCAGAAGATGCGGAAAATGTCACTAGCCAGTTGAAGGGGTCCTCTCAGAAAACGGAAAATATAGCACGTTAAGGTATTTGGGGTGGCTAAATAAACCTTGAATAAACAGCTTACTTAAGCATTTGGCTTCGACAAAGCGAAGATTTGCCAGGCCCCCCGGCCGACCACGGCAAAGACTATCAGGCCAATTATCAGGTCGGGCAAGGGCGAATGGGTGAAATACACCAGCGCGGCGGCCAGCATCACGCCCAAATTCACTACCACGTCGTTCGAGGTAAAAATCTGGCTGGCTTTGATGTGTACCTGGTCGGTGTTGGCCCGTTGCAGCAGCCGCAACGTGGCCCAATTGCCCAACAGGGCCAAAAAGGCGATTCCAAGCATCAGGGCTACGTTTGGGGCGGGCTCCGGCGCCAGGAAGCGCCGCACGGTTTCGATAACGCCGCCCACGGCCAGCGCCAATTGCAAATACCCACCCGCTCGGGCTACCCCGCGCTGGGTGCTGACCGCCCGACCCACGGCGTAGAGGGCCAAGGCGTACACCAGCGCGTCGGCCAGCATGTCGAGCGAATCCGCCACCAGGCCCATTGAACGCGCCCGCCAGCCGGCACCCATCTCCAGCCCAAAGAAAAAGGCGTTGATGGCCAGCACGGCCCACAACAGGCGGCGGTCGCGGGGCACCTCGTCCAGCAGGTCGGCCGCTTCCGACGGGGCGGTGCCCACCAGGGAGCTGCCGAGTTGGAGCGCATCCAGGGCCTGCGCGATGGGGGCCACCGCGCCGGTATGCAGCACCGTGAGCTGCCGGCCGGGCAAGTCGAATTGCAGCTGGGCCACGGCCGGGCGACCGCTGAAGTGCAGTCGGATGAGCTGCTCCTCGGCCGGGCAATCCATCTTGAGGACCTTAAAAACGGTTTTATTCATGGTTAGAGCGTGATTTTGAGGGTCACGTTGCCCACGAACCCGTCGAGCGGGGCGTACAGCGGACGAAACGCAGGGTGGGCATAGGGACCTGTTACGACGGACTCAAACCGCGTCTGGCGCACGTCGAGCACGTTTTCCACGTTCAGCACCAGCGCGAAATGCGGGGCAAACGTCTTTTCGGCCAGCGCGCCCACCAGCCAGAAGCCCCGGCCCTGCCGGCTGCCCTCGCCCACGTACTGAGGCCCGTTGTACGTGCCTTCCAAACCAATGCGAAAGTTCTTTTCCTGTTCATACATGCTCGTGAGCACCACCCGGTGCCGCGAAACAAAGGGGAGCTGCGCGGGCTGGGTCGGGTCGTAGGTCTGGCGCGTGTCGGTCAGGGTGTAGGCGGCGAAAAATTGCAGCGCCTCGCGGCGCAGGCGCAGGTTGGTTTCCAGGCCCCGCGACGTAATGGGCGTGGGCGCGTTGCGAAAGGCCGTAATGCCCTGGGCGAACTGCACCGGGTCGGCTATCAGCGTGTTGGTCAGGCGCGTGTAAAACACGGCCTGGTTGAGCGAAGCCCGCCACTCCCCCAGCTGGCCGCTCAGGTTCACGTCGGCGTTGCCGCCTCGGGAAGTTTCGGCGCGCAACTCGGCCGGGATAAGGGGCAGCACGTTCACGTAGGCTTGTTGCTCGGCGGTGCTGCTGAAGATGGTGGGCGCTTTGTAGCCAAAGCCCCCGCCCGCCCGCACGGCCAGCCAGGCCGTGGGCTTGTAGAGAGTCGAGAAGCGAGGCAACACAAACAAGCCGTAAGGGTGCTGGTAGTCCACCCGCAAGCCGCCCTGCACCGTCAGCTTATCCAGCACCCGCCAATCGTCCTGCACAAAAGCGCCGCCCGTCCGGTAATTATAATCGCGGGGGCGGATTGTGGCATCGGTTTCCTGGAAGCGGTCGGTCAGGAAGTTGGCCCCGAACACCGCCCGGTGCCGGCCAATGGGCACGAACAGCGACGCCTCGGAATAGGTCGAAAGCTGCCGGCCGGCAAAGTAGGCGCTGCCCGCCTGCAAGCGGCGGCTAAAGGCGCTCACGCTGTTTTTCAGGGTCAGCACCCGGCCCCGCCCGGCGTGGCTATCCACGCGCAGCTGCGTGTTGTAGCGTTCGGAGCGGTTGCGCTCGGTGTAGCCGGCCTGGGTCGGGTCGTCCAGCGCGGGCAAATAGCCCCCGTCGCGGGTTTCCACGGTGGCCGCGAGGCCGGCGTAAAGCGTAGTGGAATCGGTCGCGTAGTAGTACAGGCGCGGGTTAACCGTCGTCGCCTGCACCTGGGGCAAGTCGGTAAACCCATCGCCGCTCACGTCGCGGGCCTGCTGGGTGCTCTGCGTGGCCAGCAGGGTTAGGCCCAACTGGCCGCTGCGCCCGGTGTAGTAGCCCATCAGGTCGCGCCCGCCTTTCTGGGTCTGGTTGAGCAGCACGGTCAGCGTGGGCGTTTCGGCGGGCGTTTTGCTCACCAGGTTGACCAGGCCCGCGATGGCATCCCCGCCGTAGAGGGCCGACGAAGCGCCTTTGATGACCTCCACCTGACGCAAGTCGAGCGGGGGAATCTGCACCAGGCTCAGGCCCTGCGAGAAGCCCCCGAACAGGGGAAATCCATCTTTTAAGATTTGGGTGTAGCGTCCATCCAGGCCCTGGATGCGAAAGGCCACGCTGCCGGAATTGGCCGACGTAAACTGCGGCTGGATGCCGCTGGCCTCGGTCAGCAGCATGGCCACGTTGGCCGGGCGCATGTTCACCTTTTCTTCTAACTCTTCAGGGCCGATAACTTCTAAGCGCACCGGCTCGTCTTCGATGCGCGAATTGGTGCGGGTGGCTTCGATGACCACGCCGGCCAGTTCCACCCCGCCCGGCTCCAACTCCACCACGGCCGGCGTTTCGTCGGCTTGGGGCAACGTAAGGGGCTTGGTTTGCGCTTCGTAGCCCAAGCTGGAAAACTGTACCTGGTGGGTGCCGGCCGGCACATCGGGCAACATTCCCCGGCCGCTGGCATCGGTAGCTGCGCCGGTTTTAAGGGTGGGAATGGCCACGGTCACGCCGGGCAAGGGGGTATGGGTGCGGGCATCGCGCACCAGGACGCGCAGCGGGCTTTGGGCCACGGCCGCGCTGGCGCTGCTCAGCAGCAGCGCCGTTAACAAGGGGAATCGCATGAAAAGAGGGACCGCTCGGTGTCCGGTAAAGCCAACCAATGAGAATGCCAACGGCGGCCAGCGGCCCCGGTGTCGGGGCTAGCGGGCGGGCGCTGGAAAAATGGATGGTCGGGCCCCCTGGGGCGGCTGCCAGGGCGTGGCCAGGCTGCGAACCGGCACGGCGGGCGCGGGCCGGCGGCGAAAACGTCCAGGGGCCATCAGGGCGCTGGGCTGGCCGGCAAACACCACGGCCGTGACCGGGGGCACCGCAAAGCCGGGGCAGCAGTGGCACTGGCACAAGGGCGAACACCAATCAGCAACTGGCGCGGGGAGGTCGTGCGGGGCCGCCTGGATAGTGGCTAAGTGACTGGGCTCAGCGCGCACTTCTTCCACCGCACACGACAAACAGCCCAGCACGGCGAAATAGCAAGCGAAAAAGAACGCAAATACCCGCATCCGGGCAAAACTACAACTAAGTACCTTGTTCAGGAAGTTTACTGATATATTTTATTGCCCTTTTTCACTTTGCAATACTGGCTGTTGAGGGTTTGACGGGCGTCCGTCACCGTAAACTGCCAGTGGATTTTAATGCCCTGGGCCTGGCGCTCGCGGCTCCAGCAATAGACCTGATAGGCGAGTTGGGCCTGTGTGGGAATGCGTCGTTTCAGGCACTGGCGGGAGAGGGCCGAGAAATCCAACTCAATCTGGTTGAGCCAGGAACCACACTTGGGCGTGTAGTATACCTCAAACCGGCCGGCCAGGCGTTGCGCCATCGCAGCGGGCAAACAGTCATAGAACGTGCTCAAGGCGTGGGTGTTGAGGTTGTCCTGGACGAGTCGGATTTTCGTGGCCTGCGGGTAACGGGCGGCCAGCCGCTGCATGAATTGGGTGTACTCGCGTTTCGTGCGCTGGCTCCTGACCTGATACAGGCGTTGGCCGGTGAGCGGCTCGACGGCGGCCAGCACGCAGCAACTGCCGTGCTTGGTGTAAGCGTAGTGTTGCTTGGCCGGTTTGCCCGGCTGCGGGGCCAAGCCCTCGACCGCGTCGCCGAGTAGAAAACACGGCCGCTCGTCGAAGCAGACCACCGGGAACTGCGGGTCGTAGGGGCGGGCGTAGAGCGTGAGCAGCGTTTCGAGGCGCTGCAGGTACTGCCCGTTGACCTGCCCGATGCACCACTGGCGTTTCAGGTCGGGCCGTAACGCGTTTTTTTCAGAATGGCGTGGGCCGAACTGGCCGACATGCGGCGACAATGCCCCAACTCGACGGCTTTGCCGGCCAGCAGGCGCAACGACCACTGGCTGCGCCCGTCCGGGGCGGGCGAACAGGCCAGGGCCGTGAGCTTGGCCCGCTCCGGTCCCTGAATCAGCAGCGGGCGACCGCTGCGGGGCTGGTCGGCCAGCATGGCCAAGCCAGTGGCCGTAAAGCGTTTGGCCCAGTCCGCCACGGTGGCGTAGCGCACGTGTAAGTGCCGGGCCACGGCGCTGTAGCTTTGCCCACGGGCAAGCGCCAGCAGGGCCGTGGCGCGTCGATACGTTTTGACGGTGACGGTTCCACGCGTGGTGAGGTCCGTCAGGTGAGCTACTTGCTCGACACTCAGGGTAACATGGGCTTTTTCCATACCCTAAATATATCAGTAAACTTCCTGAACAAGGTACTTAATACCGGGCAAGGGAGGGGCGACTAGTTTTGTTGCACTGCTGTTATTCGCCCCTGCTTTTCCTTAACGTGCTACATCTTCCGTTTTCTGAGAGGACCCCTCGGACGCGAACTTCATACAGACCCTCAGTGCCTTCCAGGTGCTTGAGGTAGGTTTCGGGGACTCGGTCTACTTCTTCGAGCAGGTCAAGTGTCCAGATGATTTTGGCTTTCACCTTGTCCCGCTGCCGCAGGAAGAACTGCTCGAAGTAGCCTTTGTAGAAGATGACGGTTCGGCACTTTGGGCGGTTGCTCACGTCACAAAACTACAAAAGTTGCCCGTAAGTGCAACCTTTTTGGCTTTAAAACAGAATTCATTCAGCTAATTCCTGGATGCCCCCAACCCTCACCGCTGCCAGCGGATGTGCTGGTCCTCCAGCGGCACGGCGATGCCTTCGTAAGCGGGCACCACGCGGGCCGTAAAATCACTGGCGGGGCGCGGGGTGCTGACCAGGGCCTGGTAGTGCCGGTAGCCGTCGGCTGCGGGGGCCGCGTCGGGTTGCAGCGGGATGCGCTGGGCATCTACGCCATTCAGGCCCGTAGCATACAGCTCCACCAGCACCTGGTCAGGGGTAAGCGCGCCGAGGCGGAGGGCCACGTGAAACAGGTAGCCGTTGGCGACGGCCTCCGGGTGCACCGCGCCGAATTCCAGCTTATCCCACTCACTGGCAAGCTGCTGGCGCTGCTGCACGATGGCCGCACCGGCCGCGCCCTGGTTGGTGGCGCGCTGGGCGTAGCGGGTGGCGGCGGGCAGGTAGTAGCCCTCCGTGTACTGGCGCACGGTGCGGTTGGCCGAAAACTGCGGGGTGAGGGTGGCCATGCTCCGGCGCATGCGCTCGACCCAGCGGGCGGGGATGTCCTGCGCATCGCGGGCGTAGAACTCGGGCACCACCTGGGTTTCGAGCAGGGTATAAAGCGCGTCGGCTTCGGCGGCGTCCCAGGCGGGGTCGTCGCCGTGCTCCTGGCCGTCGCCCAGGGCCCAGCCTACTTCGGGAGTGTAGGCTTCGGCCCACCAGCCGTCGAGCTCCGAGAGGTTGAGACCACCATTCACCAGCACCTTCATGCCGCTGGTGCCGCAGGCTTCCCAGGGCCGGCGGGGCGTGTTCAGCCACACATCCACGCCCTGCACCAAGTGCTCGGCCAGCAGCATATCGTAATCACTGAGAAAGACGACGTGCTGATACAGATTATGCGCGGCGATAAACTGCATCCACTGCTGAATCAAGGCTTTGCCGCCTTCGTCGAAGGGCGGGGCTTTGCCGGCCAGCACCAGCTGCACGGGCTGCGCGCGGTTGGTGAGCAGGCGGATGAACCGTTCGGGGTCGTGCAGCAGTAGGTTGGGCCGCTTGTAGGCCACGAAGCGGCGGGCAAAGCCCAGGGTGAGGGTGTTGTCGTCGAACACCTTGCCGGCGATATCGACCAGCCCCGGCGCATAGCCTGCTACGGTGAACTGCCGGGTCAGTCGTTCGCGGGTGTAGGCCACCAGCGCCTGGCGGCAGCTGGTGCGCAATTGCCACAGGGCGGCATCGGGTACCTGCGCGATGTGTTCGGCCAGGGCCGCGAGGTCGCCGCGCCACCGGTCCTTGCCGCAGGCGGTGGTCCAGATTTCGTCGGCGGCCTCGGCATCCCAGCTGGGCATGTGTACGCCGTTGGTGACGTGGGCCACCGGCACCTCCTCGGTGGGCCAGCGCGGAAACAGGCCACCGAACAGCTGCCGGCTCACCACTCCATGCAGCTTGCTAACGCCATTCACGGCCCCGCAGCCCCGAATGGCCAGCAGCGCCATGTTGAACGGCCCGGCCGGGTTGGTAGGACTTTGCCGGCCCAGCGCCAGCAGGGTGTTGAGTTCAATGCCCAACTCCTGCCGGGCGTAGTCGCCCAAAAACTGGTCCACCAGCGCCGGGCGGAAGTGGTCGAAGCCCGCCGCCACGGCCGTGTGGGTGGTAAACAGATTGCCGGGGCGCGTCACGGCCAGCGCCGCCTCAAAGGCGAGGCCGGTTTCCTGCATGAAGGCCCGCGCCCGCTCCAGCACCACAAAGGCCGCGTGGCCCTCGTTGAGGTGGCACACGTCGGGCTTGATGTTCAGTGCCTTTAGCAGCTGCCAGCCACCCATGCCGAGGATGATTTCCTGCTGGATGCGCTGCTCCATGCCCCCGCCGTACAGCTCGGCCGTAATGCCCCGGTGGACCGGCAGGTTGGCCGGGTCGTTGCTGTCGAGTAGGTACAGCCTTACGCCACCCACCCGCACCTGCCAGGTGCGCAGCCACACCGGGAAACCCGAAAGCGTAATCGGCAGCCGCAGCCACTCGCCGTTGGGCAGCCGCAGCGGGGTGATGGGCAGCTGGCCGGGGTCATTATACGGAAACAACGCCTGCTGCGCCCCCTGCCGGTCAATCTCCTGCCGGAAGTAGCCCTGCTGATAAAGCAACCCCACCGCCACCACGGGCACGCCCAGGTCGCTGGCCGATTTGAGCTGGTCGCCGGCCACGTTGCCCAGCCCGCCCACGTAAATCGGCAGCGCCTCGCTCAGCATGAATTCCATGCTGAAATACGCCACGCACGTCAAGGGCGAAGCCGGGTGCTGCTCCTGAAACCACTTTGAGCGGTCGGCCGCCTCTTGTTTCTGCGTCATCAGCGCCGCCATCTGACCCTGGAAAGCGGGGTCGGCGAGGTGTTGCTGCAGGGCCTCGCGGGAGGCCGTTTGCAACACCACCCAGGGGTTGTGGGTGCGGTCCCACAGCTCGGCGTCGAGCTGCTGCCACAGAGCATCGGCCGCGTGGTTCCAGGACCATTGCAGGTCCAGGGCCAACTCCATCAGGGTTTCGAGGCCGGGCAGCTCGGTGGGCAGGAAGCCGTATTGCCGGCTGAAATTCAGGTTGTCGGTGTTCATATTGTCGGGGGGTGGGAGGTAGGCGATTTCGCCAATGCCGCATCGACCATCTCCTGGGCCTGCGTCATAATCTGAGTGAGGTGCTCCTGACCCAGAAAGCTCTCGCCGTAAATCTTATAAATGGCTTCGGTGCCGGAGGGGCGGGCGGCAAACCACCCGTTCTGGGTCGTCACTTTCAGCCCGCCGATAGGCGCGTGGTTCCCGGGTGCCTGGGTCAGGATGGCGGTGATTTTCTCGCTTGCTAACTCGGTGCCGGCCACCTGGCCGGCCGCCAGGGTCGCCAGCGTGCGCTGCTGCGCGGGCGTAGCCGGCGCTTCGACGCGGGCCGTGACCGGCTCGCCCAGCGTGCGGGTAAAGTCCTGATAGAGCTGGCCAGGGTCGTGGCCGGTGCGGGCCGTGATTTCGGCCGCCAGCAGTGCCGGGATGAACCCGTCCTTATCGGTGGTCCAGACCTGGCCGTTGCGCCGCGCAAACGAGGCCCCGGCGCTTTCCTCGACCGCCAGGCCCAGTGAGCCATCGAGCAGACCTTCGGCAAACCACTTGAAACCGACGGGCGTTTCGTACAGCGGCCGGCCCATTCGGGCCGCCACCCGGTCGAGCAGTTGGCTGGTCACCACCGATTTGCCCACGGCCGCCGCGCTGCCCCAGTCGGGCCGGTGCTGAAACAGATACTCGGCGCACACGGCCAGGTAGTGATTGGGTGGCAGCAGGCCGTGGCTGCGGGTCACGATGCCGTGCCGGTCGTGGTCGGTGTCGCAGGCAAAGGCGATGTCGAAGGCATCCTTCCGCGCAATCAGCCCCTGCATGGCGTAGGCCGAGGAGGGGTCCATCCGAATCTGCCCGTCCCAGTCCACCGGCATGAACCGAAACGTGGGGTCCACGGCCGGATTGATAACAGTGAGATTGAGCTTGTACCGCGCCGCGATGGGCTCCCAGTAGTGGACCCCCGCCCCGCCCATGGGGTCGACGCCCAGGTGCAGGCCGCTGTCGCGGATGAGGTCCATGTCCACCACGTTTCCCAGGTCGGCCACGTAGGCATTGAGGTAGTCGTGGAGCTGCGTGGTAGCGGCCCGCCGGGCGTTTTCCGGCGACACCCGCTGCACCCCACGCAATCCGTTGGTCAGCAGCTCGTTGGCCTTTTTTTCAACCCATTGCGTGACGTCCGTGGCGGCCCCGCCGCCCTGGGGCGGGTTGTACTTGAAGCCGCCGTCGTGGGGCGGGTTGTGCGAGGGCGTCAGCACGATGCCATCGGCCCGGCCGCTTTTTCGGCCCGCGTTATGGGTCACGATGGCGTGCGAAATAACCGGCGTGGGCGTGTACTCGTCGGTGCCCGCCAGCCGCACTTGCACTCCGTTGGCGGCCAGCACCTCCAGGGCCGTATCGAGCGCCGGCCCCGACAGCGCGTGGGTGTCCATGCCCATAAACAGCGGCCCGTCAATCTGATGCGCTTTCCGATAGAGACAAATGCTCTGGGTGATGGCCAGAATATGCGCCTCGTTAAACGTCCGGGTCAGCGACGAGCCCCGGTGCCCGGACGTGCCAAATACCACGCGCTGGGCCGGAATGGCCGGGTCCGGCGCGTCGGTGTAGTAGGCCGCGATAAGCTGGGGAATATTAACCAGCATATCGGGCGGGGCGGGCTTACCAGCCAAAGGGCTTATCTGCATCATCGGGGCACGGGACGGGTGATTTCCTGATTCAGTTGCCGGCAGGCACTTGCCGACCACTACGGGGGTCAAGTGGATTTCAACTGACCCTCGGCTGCTAACCCTGGTAGTAAGCAACGGGCTGGTAATCAACAGATTCTACGCCGGCCGCCTCACCTGCTCGTAAGCCTTCTCAACTCAGCTGCCAGCGGCTTTGCGGTCTGTCGCCGCTATCTGGCCGGCCGGCCCAAGGATTAAAACCACCCCTACGGCTCCGGCAAAGTCGAGCGGAATTTTTGGTTGGTGATGAGTTAGTCACAAGCCAATGCTTGTGCTGCGCGCTGCTTAGTACGCCGACTCCTTTTCCTTGTGCTTGGTAATCTGGCGGCGCAGGCTTGCGGCCGCGGCAGCGGTGGCGGCTTCAAACGAAGGACCATCCTCGGTGCTGAACAGCGTGGTGCCAGGCACCAGCAGCTTTACCTCGATGGTTTTATCGTCGATGCCCCCTTTATTGTTGAGGCTCAGGAACACCTCGCCATCGGTAATCTTAGCGTAGTGTGTTTCGAGCTTATCAAGGCTTTGCTGGATATAATCAAGCAGCTTCTGGTCGGCTTCGAAATGCACCGAAGTTATCTGAACTTTCATAAAGCGGGTGATTAAAAGGTAAAAGGGTACACTAAACTCAAGTCTGGGGGCGGGCTTGTTCGGATAGGTATTTACCCCAATGCATACACACTTGGGTGGCGGCCAGGTTGGCCTGGTCCAGCCATTCCTGAATGAAATTGAAGTGGACTCCCTCACCCAGCGGGTGTGTGGCAAAGGCGTGCCGCGGCATCGGGGCCTGCCGTAGCTGCGCCCGCTCAGCTGCGGTCCAGCTCTCCTTCCTTAAAATTAAGCTTAGGACTTGCAGCGGAATGCTTTCGCCAACATCCTCGCGACGGACACAACCGCTTGAGGTACCCGCTCTACGCCGTAGCGAGTTCGCCCACGCCCAGAATTTCGCGGGCCTGCGCTACCTCAGCCGCCGTGCCGTGGGCGATGAGCAGAAATTTGCCGGCCTTGATTTCTGTTTCGTATTCGAGCACGCTGTTCTCCGGGATGCCAATGCTGACCAATGCCCCGGCCAGCGCGCTAAAGGTGCCTACTACCACCGCCCCTTCGAGGGCAGCTACCAGCGTCGCCACAAATGGCCCGGCAATGAGCAGCGGCCCGAACCCCGGCACCAGAAAGAAGGCGGAGCCAAACAGCATACTCCAGATGCTGCCCCAAAAGGCTCCGGTCCCGCCCCAGCTCAGCATCCGGTCGCCGAGGTTGTAGTAGCCCACTACTTTTTCTTCGGTGTGGTATTCCTGGCCCACGATGGAAAGCTGCTTCATATTGTAGCCCTGGGCCTGCAGCTCTGCCACGGCCTGCTCGGCCTGCGCGTGGGTGTCGTATAAAACGGATAAGAGGGGTTCGTTCTTCATCAGAGGTGGAGGTAATCTTCGGTGAATGCTGCCTGCCCGGGCCAATAAGCACGGTGCGGGGGCAGCAAGACAAGATTACGCCCTGACCGGCGCGGGCCTCATGACGAAAAACAGCGCAAAAGGTGATAGTTGACAGATGCGCGCTAATTCACTGGCTGATTGCGACTTACTAATAAGTATCAGGTTCGGATTCGTGATGCCTTACAAAATCCAGCAGTCGCTTCAGCAGCTCAGCAGTCAGGCGGGGCTGCGGGGCTAACATCCCCGGTTCGGCCGGCGGCACACCGGGTAGCAGCACGTGCAGCTCCTCGGCACTGGCCACGCGAAAGCCCATGTTCCAGTCGGCAAAGCTGCGCTCGCTGGAGGCCCCGGCCCCCAGCACCCGGCAATGATGGTGGCGGGGGTCGGCCACGATATGGTCGTAGTAGAGCGCCCGCACCACGTCTTCCTCCCCTTCCAGAATCTGCAAAAACCGTCCATCGGGCGTGTGCAGTAGCAGGCCCGTCAGATAGTTTACGCGGTTAAAGACGCGGGCCTGCTCCAGCAGGGCCTGCAACGTGGGCGTATCAAAAGGTACCCGCGCCTGGCTTTGATATATGAGATGGTACAGGCCCATGGGAGCGATAAGGAAATAAAAACTCCCTGGTAGAGAATACCCGGCCCTGCCAGCGTAGCGCTTACAGCTTGTGAAGCTACGCACGACCCTTGACAATCAGTGCATTTTAACCACATTAAAGTACCGATTCGTCGCGGCCGGCCGCTTACTCGGCTGGGGGTAGGGCGGTTAGGCGCTACCCGGCCGGCGGTAAGGCCAGCCGGGCCAGCAGCTGGGCCACAATGAGCTCGCCCTCGGGCAGGCCCTGCTGGCGCCACAGCTCCCCCCCTTTCCACACGAGCACGAAGGCCGGCAAATCGGCCGTCTGGAAGCTGCGCACCACCGCCGGATGGCTGGCATCGTCCACCGAAAGCACCCGGATAACACTCCCCAACCGCTGCTGCAAGGCCTTCATGGCCGCCAGGGTGGCCGTCCGCACCGGCGGCGCCGTGCCTACCATCGGCAGTAGCACCAGCAACACCGCCGCATCGGCGGCCGGGGCAGAAGTTAAGGGGAGGACAGGAATGGACATGGCAAGAAGAATGGCAGCAGAGTCAGGGTGCCGTGGCAAAACTAATGCCATGCCACGGCCTTTTATTCGATTTTGCCAGCTTAGATAACTGATGTTTAGCATATTATAGTAGCCAGCGCCAATGATAAACTTGTGTAAAATTATGAATATGAACAGCTTAGCGGCGCAAGGACAGCCAGATTTATGGTGGGTAGCTGGGGCCGATGAGGCCCGACCATCATCGCGTTGCCCACATGGTCACCGTTTCTAATTCCGGCTGGCTGGCTCGTAAAGCTATTGGGCCATGCTGCCGGCTGACATGACGGCCGTCCGGTAAATAGCTAACCTTCGTCATGGGCCGGAGCTAGCTAACCGCCAACCTTTGACCGGCAGCAGGTGCCGTATTCGGCCCCATTTCCCACCACGCGCCCGCCCAGGCTTTCAGTTTCCCACCCCGGTATCTTTTCCAGCCTGCTCTACCCGCATTACCGGGAGTCTGTCGGTATCGCTGACGTTGAGTTGGGCTGGTTTACGCGGGTAAATTCCGGGACCGTGTTGGGCAGCCGGAGAAGCGGCCCCGTGCGCACCAGTAACCGCCGTTGTTCGCTGCGTAACGCCTGCCCGGGCAGGTCCAGCGCCCACCTAGACACTCCATTTTGTGGAATAGCCGGACGCCAGCGTGAAACCCCACGCCACCGGTTGCGCCCCGACGAGTATCAAGCGGGGGTGTTGATTGATATCATACTCTTCGGCCAAGAAGAGCCCCACCTTTGCATTGTAAATCATTTGATAGATAACGATTTACCCGACTACTGGTCGGACGGCTTTGCCGTCGGAACGGCAAAACTGTACCATCAGCCCATCCCTTATGTCCGCCAACGCCTTTTTCACCGAACTCAAAGGCATGACGAGCTTTGCCGGGCGGTTTTTCAGCGAGGGGTTCCGGCCGCGCTACGAGTGGCAGGAGCTGCTGAATCAGTGCTACGTGATTGGTTATCAATCGCTGCCGTTGGTGGGGCTGACCAGCTTCATCATGGGGATGGTGCTCACGCTGCGGCTGCGGCCCACGATGGTGCAATTTGGGGCCACTTCGTGGATTCCGGTCATGGTCGGGCTTACCATCATCCAGGAGCTGGGTCCCATCATCACGGGGCTGATGGTGGCGGGCAAAGTCGGGTCCAGCATCGGGGCCGAGCTGGGCTCAATGCGCGTGAGCGAGCAGATTGACGCCATGGAAGTGTCGGGCACCAACCCGTTCAAGTACCTGGTAGTCACCCGCATTCTGGCCACTACGCTCATGGTGCCCATCCTCACGCTGCTGGCCGATGCCCTGGGGCTGGGGGCGTGCTACCTGGGCATCAACCTGAAAGGCGTGACCTCGGTGGCGCTGTTTGCCAACAACATTCTGGGCAGCCTCACCTTCGGGCAGGTGCTGCCGGCCGTGGTCAAAACCTTCTTCTTCGGCTTCGCCATCGGCCTGATTGGCGCCTACAAGGGCTACAATGCCAATAAGGGCACGCAAGGGGTGGGCGTGGCCGCCAACTCGGCCGTGGTGCTTTCTTCGCTCATGATTTTCCTGCTCGACCTGGTGGCGGTCGGTGTCAGCACCGCGTTCGGTCTCATCTAAACTCCCGCCCATGTCGCCCGCCACTTCTCCCGTATCGGCCGCCGTGCTCCCTGCTTCTGCCCCGACGGCCGAGGTAGTGCTGACGGTGGACCACATCAGCAAATCGTTCGGTGAGAACCAGGTGCTGAAAGACTTTTCGCTGACGTTGCACCGGGGCGAAAACGTGGTGGTGCTGGGCAAGTCGGGCTCAGGCAAGTCGGTGCTGATTAAGTGCATCATCGGCCTGCTGCTGCCCGATGCGGGCACCATTACGGTGCTGGGCCAGCTCGTGGCCACCCTCGACCACGCGGCCCTCGACCAGCTGCGGGCCAAGGTGGGCTTTCTCTTCCAGAGCAACGCGCTCTACGACTCGATGACGGTGCGCGAAAACCTGCTGTTTCCGCTCCGCCGGCACTGGCTGGCCGACCGCCGGGGCCAGGAAGACCAGCTGGTGCGCCAGGCCCTCGACGACGTGGGCCTGCCCCAAACCATCGACCAGCTGCCCGCCGAGCTATCGGGCGGCCAGCGCAAGCGCATCGCACTGGCCCGCACGCTCATCCTGCCCCCCGAAATCATTCTCTACGACGAGCCCACCACCGGCCTCGACCCCGTCACGGCCCGCGAAATTGACCAGCTCATCCGCCACGTGCAGCAGAAATACCACGCCTCCGCCCTCATCATCTCGCACGATATGAACGCCGTTCGCCTCACCTCCGACCGCGTCATCCTGCTGGCCGAAGGGCGCAACTATGCCGAAGGCACCTACGCCGAGCTCCTGGCCAGCCCCGACCCCATCGTCCACTCCTTTTTTGAATGAGTTGAGATGACCTGGCCGAAGCTCCCGACTTACAATTTCTACTTCATCATTCACCATTAAAGCTCATGGCGACTGCCAGCAACCGTATCCGTCTCGTCCTGTTTGTGCTGGCCGGCCTGGCGGTCCTTATCGTGACGCTCGTGCTGCTCGGGAAACGGCAGAATCTGTTTGGTTCCTCGCTGGCGGTGCAGGCCGATTTTCGCAACGTTTCGGGCCTGCTCACCGGCAATAACGTGCGCCTGGCCGGCATTACCGTGGGCACGGTGAAAAAGATTAATATCCTGAACGACAGCACGGTGCGCGTGGTCATGCACCTCAACCGCGACGTGCAGCCCTACGTGCGCAAAAATGCCGTAGCCTCCGTGGGCACCGACGGCCTGGTGGGCAACACCATTGTTAACCTGACCGCCGTTCCCGCCCCCGCCCCGCTCATCGCCGACGGCGACATCCTGCGCACGAGCACCCCGCCGGCCATCGACGAGATGCTAAAAACACTCAGCGTATCGAACAAAAACCTGGTCGGCATCACCGAGGATTTGCACCAGATTACGGGCAAGCTCAACGGCAGCCGGGCGCTCTGGGAGCTGCTCGGCGACCAGCAGGTGGCCGACAACGTGCGCCAGAGCCTGCGCCACGTGGCCAGCGCCAGCGCCACGCTCCAGGCCTCGGCCAACGACATCGGGCACCTCACGCGCGGCATTCGTCAGGGCCGGGGGCCGGCCGGCTACCTGCTGACCGACAAAGCGTTTGCCGGCCAGATGCGCCACGTCACCCGCCAGCTGGCCCGCAGCTCCGATACCCTGGCCGGCACCCTCGGCAGCCTGCAGCAGCAGGTGCAAACCGGTGCCGGCCCGCTACACACCCTACTCACCGACACGGCCATGAGCGGGCAGCTACGCCAAACGCTCGGCAACGTGCGGGAGGGCACGGCCGGATTCAATGAAAATATGGAGGCGCTGAAACACAATTTTTTGCTGCGGGGCTACTTCCGCAAGCAGGCGAAAAAGAAGGCGAAGGCTGCCGGTAATTAGCCCCACTTATTAAGAAGACGCCGTACCCACAACAACCCCCTCACTTCCCGGCCTGGGACCAGATAGTGAAGGGGTTGTTGTGGGTAGTAAGCGCCGGGCTGAGTAGCTGCTGCTGGGCGCGAGGGGCTAGTTGGTAGCCGTTAGGCGTAGCCGATTGTCGACGGCGTCGGCTCCGCAGGCGAGGGCTCCGGCAGTGGCGGCCTTGTGGTCGAGCCAGGTGGCAACGGCCCCGGTTAGCGTTACCTGGCCGTGGTGCACCCGCAGGCCAATCGGCTGGTCGTGCAGCCGGGCCGACCAGTAGAATCGGGTGCGCAGGCGCTGCTCCAGCAGGTAGTCGGGGCTCAGGCTGCGCAGGAGGGTAGGGCCGTAGCTCACGACCAAGGCTTCGAGGGCCGGTGCCCCCTTGTCATTAGCAGTTGTCACGGCTGCTTATAGGGCGTTCAGCATCTTGATAACCTGACGCTTGCGCTTGCCTAACCTGGCCTGCAGGCGGCCCACCAGCTCGTGGCCCTTGCCTTCCACATAAGCCAGGTCTTCGTCGGTAAGCTGGTGGTACTCCTGTTGCAGCTTGCCTTTGAGCTGGTTCCAGTCGTCACGCAGGCGCAAGCGGTAGTCGATGCGCATGTTGCGGAATCGGCGGCGGCGCGCGATGCCTTTCTTGGAGTACAGGAATACGCCAAGACAGGCACCTACGCCGGCACCGGCCAGGGCAGTGAGCAATACTTTGCCGGTTTCGTTTTTGGGGGTTTCGGTCATGGTGAGGGGATTAAAAATTGGGGGTGAATTCCAGAGCCATCTTAAGCCCTGGGCAATGGAGGTTTAGCAAATATTCCGGCGTAGCCCGCCGCGTTGCGCTGACTTTAGTCGGGGTAACCCATGACCTTCATCAACCGACGGCTCACCAGCGGCTGGCATCGCGGCAATCAGGCCGCAGTTATAAGGGTCAACTTTCGGGAATCGGCCCTCCCCTGTTATCCGGGCCTGCCTGAAAATTGCGTTGCTGAGTGGGGCCATGAAGACCGACCGACGGCCAGCCGTCTTTTGATGGACATCATGCAATGCGGCCGTTCTGGTCATGGGAAAGGCGGGGAGCGGAGGGGACCTTTGGCAGAGGCTGGTTCTGCTGCCTATCCCCTCTTTTCCCGCCCCGAATCCCACCCGCTCATGCAAACCGCTTCGCCACAGCCGCCACCCACCGTCGCCCAGCGCGAGGCCCATGCCGCCAGCACGCTGGCCATCCGCCCCGCCGACGTACCCGATGCCGAGCTGCAGCACGCCGTGGCCTGCGCCCTGGCCGACGACCCGGCCACTGACGACTACCAGGTGCACGTCCTGGCCCACCACGGCGTGCTCACGCTGTGCGGCCTGGTGCAGTCGCGGGCCGAAAGACAGCTCGTGCTGCGCGTGGTGCAGGGCGTGCGCGGGGTGCGCAGCGTCGTAGCGGAGCAGCTGATGGTCAGTGGCGGCACCAGCCTGAATTCGGACGCGGAAATCACGAGCCAGATTCGGGAGTGGCTCGATTGGGACGTTCGGGTGAACGGTGCCTTAGTGGCGGTGCGCACCCACGAACAGGTGGTGCACCTGTCGGGTACGGTGGGCTCGGCCGCTGAAAAGTACCGCCTCATTGGCCGCGCCTATCGGAACGGGGCTACGCGTGTGGATGCCCGCGACCTGTTTGTGGCCTACTGGGCGCTGGGGCGCGAAATCCAACGCGAGAAATTTGCGCCCAAAACGGATGTTGCCATTCGCGCCGCCGTTCGTGCCGCCCTCCGCTTCAACCCGCGAGTACGCTCGGCCGAAACGCTGGTGCAGGTGCTTGACGGGGTGGTGACGCTGGCCGGGACCGTGGGCAATCTGCGCACCCGGCAGGATGCCGAACAGGATGCCCGCCACGTGGTGGGCGTGGCCAACGTGCACAACCTGCTGAAGGTGCGGCCCGCGCAGTTGATATCCGACCAGGACCTGCGCCAGACCATCACGGCGGCCCTGGCCCGCGACACCTACGTGGGCCACCGGGTGTTTGGCGTGCAAGTGCACGGTGGGCAGGCCCTGCTCACGGGCCGGGTCGACACGCATTTTGAGCGCGAGCATGCCGGCGAGGTGGCGTCGGGCGTGTGCGGCGTGGTTAATGTCAACAACCAACTGGACGTGGTGGGCGCGGCCGCCGCGACCGGCCCGGAACTCTCGCTGCTCAACTCCGGCCAATCCCTGGCAGCCCGCACCCGGACCGGCTACTGCTGTTCGGCGGGGCTGCCCGACCAGGCAGTACCCGTGCGGGTAGTCCACGGCCGGGCCACCCGCACGGGCACCGTTGATACCTGGTCCGACCGCCAGCGGGCCGGGTTACCCGCCGCGCCGCGCATCAATTACGAAACTGCCCTTAAACATGGAATCGAAGAGTAGCCTCGCCCGTCACCAGGCCGAAAACGTGGCCTGGTCCATCAGCAGCGGTACCCGGCGGGGCGCGCAGGCCGCCGACATCGGCATGGCCACCGACGACTGGCTGTACGCCCCGTCTGGCCTGCCGCCGCAGGCTGCCCCCCAACCCAACGCCTCCCCTCTGCTGCCCCCAATGCCGCCGCGCTGATTTTTCCCAACCTCCTTTTCCCCCTTCCCATGATGCCTTCCATTGTTGTTCTGACCGATTTTTTCGCCGTTTCTAACCGGGCGCTTTCCTACGCGGCCGGGCTGGCCGTGCCGCTCAAAGCCACCCTGTTGCTGCTGCACACCCGCCACGACGAGCTGCTGGCCCCGGCAGAATTTGCCAGCCGGCACACGCATGAGGGCGAACGGAACACAGCTCATGCCCTGGAAAAGCTGGCGGCCGGGCAGCCCGTCGCTACGGGGGTCGTAATCTCGGGGTTTTCCCTGGCCGAGGCCGTGCAGGATGTGGTGGGGCTGCGCCCGCCGCTGTTTGTGGTACTGGGCCGGGCCGGAGCCGAATCTTCACCCGAAGACCTGGTAACGGATACGGCCCTGGACCTGCTGCGCCATGCCCCCTACCCGCTACTGGTGGTGCCGCCGGCCGGCTGGGATGCCTTTCCGCCCCGCCGCCTGCTGCTGGCCGTGGACGGCGCGCCCTTCCGCCTGGTGGAATACCGCGACGTGCTCAGCCAGCTGCTGCACGCCACCCAGGGCACCCTGCGCCTGGTGCAAGTGACGGACAACGACGAAACGCCCCCGAGCGCGGCCGCCGTGCTGGATACGGTGCGCACCAACGACCTCGTGAACGAGCTGGGCGACGACAGTCTGCGCCAGGTTTTTCAGAACACCATAGTAGGAGGCATCCTGCAGGAAGCCGCCGGGCAGCAGGCCGACCTGCTGGTCATCATCGCGCGGCGGCACAGCCTGCTGGGTGGCCTGTTTCATCGCAGCGTGACGGCGCAGCTGCTGCGCGAAAGCGCCATCCCAGTGCTGGTGCTGCCGGCGGCGGAGTAGGCCAAGGAGCAGTCAAGCAAAGCGGAGTTGAAGCATCGCGGCATCGCGCGCGGGAGAGCCTCTGCCGTCCTCACGGGGTGAAACACCGTGTGACCGCTTCCCCACGGAGCAGCGGGCTGTACCGGTAAGCACTTTAGCAGTCTGCCAAGCCAAGAATGCTAGGCCGAAACCAGCGCTGCTAACTGCTCGTCGTCCACTTTCACGACCACCGTCGCGTGTAGCGCATGCAGCACCTTGAACATGGTGCTAACCGACACGCTGGTGGCATCCTTCTCAAATTTCGAGATTTGAGACTTCTTAACGCCAATCCGCATGCCCAATTCGGTCTGGGTGAGCTTGGCGCGCTTGCGAAGCTGCTTGAACCGTTCGGCCAACAGCTCGGCCCGTAGCTCCAACTCGTAGTGGTCCCGCGCGGAGGTGCCGACCGCGCCAAACGCCTCGTCGCGCACCTCCTCATAATCTGTGTAACCCAGGGGGAAAGTAGTTACGGTCTTTTTTATTGCTTTCATCTCGGTTTCCTGTCCTTATGCAAGGTTGTTAGGTGGGGAGAAGTTTGCCCGCTCCGGGCCGGTAATCCAAGCCGCTACTGCATAGCGGCGAGCCATTCCTTCTTCATTTTTTCAGCTTTTTTCTTGGCCGCCTCCGGGGTCTTATTGGTTTTCTTTTCGATACCGTGCGTGCATACAATCAGCGTCTGTTCCTCGCCACGCTTGTCCCAGAAAGCAAACAGGCGGTAAAAGTGGTTGTCGGCATCGGCGGAGAATTCGTAGATATCGTCCGTTCCGGTTAGCTTTTTAAACCAGTCTCCCGGTATTCCAGCTTCCGTCTTTTTAATAGCAGCATCAACTTTCTTTTTTGCTTTATCACTCAATTTTCGATAGAATTCCCGGGCTTCGGGAGAAAATAAAACCTTGATTTTTTTGCTTAATCTTTCACCTTCCTTTTTCATAAAAATATACTTTCAAATTTTACATAACGATACTGTTGGGGTTTCTGGTTGATACGGTCAAAGGTAACTAAAAGTTTCCATATGTTGAAACTTTTGAACGAATTTGCGAACGATGCGAGCCGGGTAGGCTTAGCATGCGCAGCATGAGGTATATGGCATCGTCGTGAGATGGGCCGGCAGCGTTCCTGTCTCGGTGGGTTTTTCCCGCTTGAGAGTCGCGTTTTCCCGGGATGAAACCACGGGTGAATAAGCGGGTATATCTCCCCAAAACCTTGTTGAGAGTCCACCCAAACCATGATGTTGCTCATGTAGCACCCGGCCGCTCACGCCTAATCTTGCACCATCAGCTTGCGGCTGCTCCCGCCAAATGCGGCAGCCCCTTTCGCCTGCGGGGATGCCAGAGGAACACGACCGCCGCCTGATGGCTACCACCCGTTTCCCCTCCTCCCCCACTTTATGCAACCGCTCGTTCCCTCCCCTGCCGACCGCCACGCCTACCTGGTTGGCGGCGGCATTGCCTCGCTGGCCGCCGCCGTATTTCTCATTCGCGATGGCCAGGTGCCGGGTCCGAACATTCATATTTTTGAGCAGGCCGACCTCGTGGGCGGCAGCCTCGACGGCAGCGGGCAGGCCGACACGGGCTACGTGCTGCGCGGCGGCCGGATGCTGAACTTCAGCTACCGCTGCACCTACGCCATGCTGGACTCGGTGCCGTCGCT
>JALYUI010000642.1 GCA_030853845.1 Bacteroidota bacterium
AATTTATACCTTTCAAATTTTTGATGCAAAGGGCGAAAAAATATATTCAAAAGTAACGTCCGGGGGCAACACTATTGCTTCACTTCTAAAACCATCGCCAATTTCGGTTGATATCAACAAGAAAATAACGCTTCTATACGACGTCATAGAGGATGCAAATGACAGTAATTTAAAGGACATTATTAATGAACTTATTAACCTTTAATCCTTTAAAAAAGAGTTTTGCATCCTGACATATAGCAGAAACCATCCATGAGACAGACTCTCCCTTGCCAACTTGTGGATGGCAGGGCTTTGTGCATATAAGAGAATTAGCAATTTGCTTCGTCTCATCAATAGCTTCTGCTGCCTCTCAAGCTACGGCAAGAGGCGGCGGGGGCGCTGGCGGGGCTTACGTAGGGGGCTTTTGGTAGCTCAAGAGGCAATTTGGCTTGCTCAAAGGGCACTTTTGTCCCCTCAAGGGGCACTTTTGACATCTCAAAGGGCACTTAGGGGTCTTCAAGGGGCACTTTTGCTCCCTCACGGGGCACTCTGGCCATCTCAAGGGGCACTTTTGCTTCCTCAAGAGGCACTTCTGTTTCCTTGATGGGGGTTTTGGGGTGCTCAAGGGGCACTTTTGCCTCGTGTGCGGAAGGAATCAGGAGTATTGGGGCGGTGCGCTTTTGCTGCTCCCGTTGGCGACGGGTATTGATTGGCGGGCAACGCGGAGACGCGAAGGGTCGCGTCTCTACCTCCCGGGCGGGAACGGTTGAGGTTTTCTGATGGGGCACTTTGGCAGGCTGAAGACATCTATTTTCGGAAGTCCGAAGTAGTTTGACTGGCAATAGGCGGGTTTCATCGGATAAAAATTGGTGTTGGGCGACGAAAAGGGCTTGCGCAGTGGGCGCTGCATCTTACATTTAGCCCATTCTTCCATTTTTAAACCATACTGCTCATGACTGCACACGAAACCTCCATCCTAGTAAGCGGCCAGCGCGTGGGCCTGGCCGTGGCCGACTTCGCCAAGGAGCTCGCCGATTTCCCACCCCTGCAAGCCGCCAATACCGACCGGGGGGAGCTGGTAACGGCCATCGAGGCCCGGCAAGCCGCCCAGGATACGATGACGACCGGCAGCACTTCGGCCAAAGACGATGCCCGCGAAGTGATGGCCCGCGCCACCGAAACGCTGTCGGCCAGGGCGGTGGGCTACGCGCTGGCCACGAAGCAGCTGGGACTGAAGCAGGCCTTCACGCTTTCCTACACCGACGTGCGCTACGGGGAGGCCACCGAGGACGTGAACCACGTGCGCGACCTGGTGGCGAAGGTGCAGGCCCTGCCCGCGCAGGTGCGCAAGGACTACCGCCTGACCGATGCCGTGATTCAGGCCCCGGCCGATGCGGCCGACCTCTTCGAGGCTGCCGACGATATCCAGACCGGAGCCAAGGCCGCCCCGCGCCTGGCCACGCTAGCCCTACCCGAGCTGCTGCGCGGCCTGAGTGCCGCCCTGCTGCTGCTGAAAACCCTGCTGAAGGGCCAGAGCACCGATACGGACCCGAAATTTCGCTGGAAGCCGTTGTATGAGGCTTTTGAGGAGGCCAACAAGCGGCAGGGCGTGGCGGCCAGCAGCCGAAGGGCGGCGCCCAAGGCGCGCATCGTGCGCACGCTGCCCTTCACGGCGGCGGGCACCGGCCAGCCCCAGCGCCTGGCCAACACCAACTACGGCCCGGCCTATACCCTGACGGTGGAAAACCGGTCGGCGGCCCCCCTGCTGGTCTGGATGGCCCAGAAAGACGGGGCCACCACGACGCCCCACACCTGCCCCGCCGGGGCAGTCACGACGGTGACGCGGGCGGACCTGGGGCCGGCCACGGCGCGCTACCTGATGGCGCAGTTTCAGGGCGCGGGCGGCGGCGGGGCCACGGTGGTGGTGCGGCGGGTGGTATAGCGGGCCGGAAATACTCCCGGGTTGATGAAAAGGGAAGGCTGCCCGCCGGGGCCGATTGCGGAGACGCGGTTGGGCATCGGCGGGCAGTACCGGCCGAACAGACACGTTGCCGCGAGAATACCCCCAAGCTGGCGCGAGTTTAGGCGCAGCCGTACCTCGTGACCAACGATGATGGGGAGGTTGTACCTCCACTGCCGCGAAGCGACAAGGCGGGACTGCGCGGAAGTACCGTTCCGCTGGCATCGTTCTGATGCGAGGCACAGCCTCGCCCGAATGGCAGGCACGAGTTACGGCTGCGCCTAAACTCGCGCCAGGATTGCCAGGATTGGGTATCGTTCCGCTGGCATTGTTCTGATGCGAGGCACAGCCTCGCCCGAATGGCAGGCACGAGTTACGGCTGCGCCTAAACTCGCGCCAGGATTGCCAGAATTAACGCCAGGATTAGCCTATAAACAGGACATCGACCAAGCCGGGGCGGCCGGCATAGTTCCGGGCGCTGCTGTAGAGAAAATCCTCGGGGGTGTCCACGAAGCCGGCTACCACCGGGTTTTGGTGCAGGTACCGAAGCCGCTGCTGGCGCAGGTCGTTCGTGTTTAGTACGATGGGATGGTTTTGCTGCTGCCAGAACTGGTATTTAGTGTTGTGGGCATTGCGCCGCCCGGCCCGCTCAAACATCCACAGCATCCATTCCCGGCGGCTTTCCTGTAGGTTTTCTTCGATGGCGCGGAGCAGGGATTTGGCCGTATGCCGCTTCAGGTCGCGCAGGATGCCGGAGAGGTTATCGGCCTCGCTGCTGATGATGAGGTGGGCGTGGTTGGTCATCAGACACCACGCGTAGATTTCCAGGCCTTTGTGTTGCTGACAGTAGCGCAGGCTGTCCACAAAAATGTCGTTGTAGAGCCGCCGGGTAAATACATCAATCCAGTTCACCGTGGCAAAGCTGACGAAATAGAGTTGCTGCGAATCGTGGATTTTATACTTCTCACTCATGCTGCGCAAGTAAGCAGATGAGGAGCAATTGGCTGGCTGGCTGGCTGGCGCTGGCGCGAGTTTAGCGCAACGCAGTGGAGCGTAACTCGTGCCAGGCTTCCGGGCGAGGCTGCGCCTCGCGTCAGAACAACCATTTTGAACGATGACCTAACGGCGCGGGTCGGGCTTGCCGCTGCGCGGCAGTGGAGGCTCAGCCTCCACATCAGGGCTGGTCACGAGTTACGCTGCGCTAAACTCGCGCCAGTTAGGCCAGTCAGGCCAGTCAGGCCAGTTAGGGCCAGTTAGCGGCCAACCTTTCCGGGGGCTGACTGGTAAACCAATCCGGCTGCACGCTCACCAATCCGGCGGCCCTGTCCGATGGAATTAGCAAACAAGAGAGTATTTATCACCGGCGGCAGCGCCGGCATTGGCAAGGCGCTGCTGGCCGAGTTTGTCCGGCACGGCGTGCGCGACATTGCCGTGATGGGCCGCAAGCAGGAGCCTCTCGATGCCCTGAAGCAAGAGTTTCCGGAGGCCCGGCTGCTGCTTATTCCCGGCGACGTGGGCCAGCCCGCCGACCTCGACCGCGCTGTGGCTACCATCACCCGCGAGTGGGGCGGGCTGGATATTCTGGTGAACAACGCCGGGGTGGTGAGCGCCGGCCTGCTCGCCGACCAGTCCGACGACGACATCATCAGCCAGATAAACATCAACCTGACCGGCCTGATTCTACTCACCAAGAAAGCCCTGCCCCTGCTGCTGCAAAGCCCCGATGCGGCGCTAATGAACATTTCTTCCGGCTACGGCTATCTGGCCATGCCCTTCTACAGCGTATATGCCGCCACCAAGTCTGCCATCCGCCAGTTTTCCGATGCCATGCGCCGGGAGCTATTCCAGCACCCGCTGCACGTGATGACGGTGTACCCATCCGCCACCGATACCGACATGATGAAAACCGCCGTGGTGCAGGGCATGGACTCGGCCGAAGACGTGGCCAAAGCGGCCATCGCAGGCCTGCTGGCCGGCGAAATCAATGTCATCCTGGGGGGAGCCGAGCGCGAGGCGCAAATCAAAACCAATTTCCTGGAGCCCCGCAAGATTGACGCCGTTGCTGCCGCCAGCTACGAAGCCCTGCGCAAACGCACGGCGCGGCACCGCTCCATGTAGCCTGCGGGGCCAGACTGATGCAGCATATAGCTATGCCTGAACTAGCGCCAGATTAGGCCCATTCGAATCTTTAGCCGCTTTTGCTGCCTCCTCAGTAATTAGTAACTGCTGTTACGCGGCGGTCAGTAACAGCGACTGGTAGCACCCGGGACGGGTGCGGGTCTGGGCATGAAACTCCCGCTCAAACATCCGGGGCCTGAAACCGTCATGAGGGTAACCAATTACCATTGCCCTATGTCCACCATCACCATTGCCCCAAACTCCACCCACCCGCTCACCGTCAACCGCCTCGGCTACGGCACCATGCGCCTCACCGGCCCCGAAATCTGGGGTGAGCCAGCCGACCGGCCCCAGGCGCTGGCCATTCTGAAAAAGGCTGTCGAATCGGGGGTAAACTTCCTCGACACCGCCGACTATTACGGCGAAGACGTGACCAACCGCCTGATTGCCGAGGCGCTCTACCCCTATCCGGCCGGCCTCGTGATTTGCACCAAGGTGGGGGCTACCCGCCGGCCCGATAAAAGCTGGGTGCCCTACAACACCCCCGAGAACCTGCGCGCCAGCATCGACAACAACCTGCGTACGCTGCGGCAGGAGCAGATTCAGCTGGTGCACCTGCGGCTGATGGGGCACGGCCCGGTTCCGCTCGACGAGCAGCTGGGGGCCATGTTCGAATTGCAGCGGGAGGGCAAAATCCTGCACGTGGGCCTGAGCAACGTGAGCCGGGCCGAGCTGGAAACCGGCCTGCGAATGGGGGCCATTGCCACTGTCGAAAACATGTACGGCCACGGGCAGCGTACCAATCTGGCCACGCCCTACGGCGAAAGCCGGGGTGGCGAAGAAGTGCTGGATTTGTGCGAGGCGCACGGCATTCCGCTTATACCGTATTTCTCGCTGGTGCACTCGCTGCCCAAAGCCGACACCCGGATTGCTGAAATCGCGGGCAGGCATAATGCATCGGAAGCGCAGATAAACTTGGCCTGGCTGCTCCACAAGTCGCCCTGGCTGCTGCCGATTCCGGGCACGTCGTCGCTGGCCCATCTGCACGAGAACCTGAAGGCATCAGAAATCCGGCTGAGCGCGGAGGATATGGCCTTTCTGGATTAGGCACGGGCCTTTTAAGTAAGTATTGCCGCGCCATTCCTGGGGTTCGGCTTTCGAAAGCGCGCGCGAACTACACAACGCAAATTGGGCGCTACCGAACCGCAGCCCCAGCGGGGTTGTACCCGGAGGGTGGCATTCATTGAACGAGTGCCGCCCTCCGGGTGCGACTCCGCTGGGGCTTGACCGGCTACTCCGCAACTCGGGTTACATAGTCAGCGCTTCGGCTCGCCCCCCTTTCTTACCTTCGTGGGCCGTATCGGCCCGAAAATCCCGCTTTTTTCTCATGCATGTATCCAAGATGGCCGCTGGTCTGCGCGGCTCCGAAATTATCCGAATTGGCAATCAGGTAAGCGAGCAGGTGCGCCAGGGAGCGAACATCTGCAACCTGACCATCGGCGACTTCAACCCGAAGATTTTTCCGATTCCGGCCGGGCTCACGGCCGGCATTATTGATGCCTATCAGGCCGGCCTCACCAACTACCCGCCGGCCGCCGGCATGGGCGAGCTGCGCCAGGAAGTATCGAAGTTTCTGGCGGCGCGCCAGGGCCTCCGCTACGGCCCCGACGACATCCTGATTGCCGGGGGCTCGCGCCCGCTCATTTATGCCGCCTACCGCGCCCTGGTCGATGCCGGCGACCGGGTTATTTTCCCGCTCCCGAGCTGGAACAACAACCACTACTGCCACCTCGTGGATGCCACGCCGGTAGCGGTGCCCACCCGCGCCGAAAACAACTTCATGCCCACAGCCGCCGACCTGGCCCCGCACGTAGCCGGGGCCACCCTGCTGGCGCTGTGCTCGCCGCTGAACCCCACCGGCACGGTGTTCACCAAAGCCGGGCTGGAAGAAATCTGCGACTTGGTGCTGGCCGAAAACCAGCGTCGCGGTCCCAAAGAAAAGCCCCTTTACATTC
This sequence comes from Bacteroidota bacterium, assembly GCA_030853845.1. GTDB lineage: Bacteria > Bacteroidota > Bacteroidia > Cytophagales > Hymenobacteraceae > Hymenobacter. Next base: position 6,076 of record JALYUI010000642.1, read on the forward strand.
TTTACGACCAGATTTATTGGCTGCTCACCTTCGGCAACACCCAGCACTTCGACCCGGTAAGCCTGCGGCCGGCCCTGCGTGACTACGTCATTTACATTGATGGCACCTCGAAGTGCTTCGCGGCCACCGGCGTGCGCGTGGGCTATGGTTTCGGCCCGCCGGCCATCATCAACCAGATGAAGTCTATTCTGGGCCACGTGGGCGCGTGGGCTCCCAAGGCCGAACAGGTGGCCACTGGCCACTTCCTGCCCCAGACGGCTGCCGTGGATGAGTTCCTGAGCGGCATGAAAACCCGCCTGGAAGCCTCGCTCGACGGTCTTTTCCAGGGCCTGCAGGCACTCAAGCAGCAGGGCTACCCCGTCGATGCCGTGGCCCCGGCCGGTGCCATCTACCTCACCATCAAAATCGACGTACTGGGCCGCACCACGCCCGACGGCACGCTGCTGGCCACTACAGCCGAGCTCACCTCCTACCTCATTGCCGATGCGCAGCTGGCGCTGGTGCCGTTCTCGGCCTTCGGCTCGCCGGCCACCGAGCCCTGGTTCCGCGCCTCGGTGGGTGCCGAGACGGTCGAGTCGATTCAGGCGGCGCTGCCCCGGCTGCGGGCGGTGCTGGATAAGCTAAGGTAAAACAATGCCGGGCAGTAGGAGGCGACGTATTTTATTGATGAGTGACGTAATGGGGGATATGGTCGCGGCCAAGTTAATTACTGATGGCGAGCGGTTCCGCGTGGCAATCGTCAGCTCCTGCCCCGAAGCCTGGGGCGGCAGTGAGGAACTGTGGGCGGGTGCAGCGATGGTGCTGCTGGCGGCCGGGCACGAGGTCCGGATATTCAAGACCAATGTGGACTGGGAGCACGCCCGCATTGGACAGCTGCGGGCGGCGGGCGGCCTGGTGACGGAGCTGGAAACGGTACCGGCCTTGCCCGCCCGGCTCCGGAACCGACTGCGCCCGCAGCAACAGCAGTACACGCGCCGCTCGCTGGCCCGGCAGAAGCTGCGCCAGGGGCTGGCGGAGGCCCGGCCGCACCTGACGCTGGTATCACAGGGCTCCAACTTTGATGGGATTCCGCTGGCGGCGGTTTGCGCGGAGCTGGGGCTGCGCTTCGTGCTGCTGGCGCAGAAGGCGGTGGATTTTTTCTATCCGCCCTGGTATGAGCGGGCGGAAATTCAGGCGGTGTACCGGAAGGCCCAACGGTGCTTTTTCGTGGCCCGGCACAACCTGGAGCTGACGGAAAGGCAGCTGGGCTTCCGGCTGCCCGATGCCGCCGTGGTCTGGAATCCGTTTAATGTGCCCTTTGCCAGTGAAACGCCGGTGCCGCCCGACGGCCCGGCCGGCCTGGTCCGGCTGGCCTGCGTGGCCCGCCTCGAAGTTTTGGACAAGGGCCTGGACCTGCTGCTGCAAGTGCTGGCCCGGCCCCGGTGGCGGGCGCGGGCGCTGCACCTCACCTGCTTCGGGCGGGGGGCCGACCAGGCGGCCCTGGAAGACCTGACCCGCCTGCTGGGTTTGACGACTACAGTAACGTTTGCCGGCCACGTAAGCGACGTGATAGCCATTTGGCAAATCCAGCAGGTACTGGTGCTGCCATCCCGCAACGAGGGGCTGCCCCTGGCGCTGGTGGAGGCCATGCTGTGCGGCCGCCCGGCCGTGGCCACCAACGCCGGCGGCGTGGCCGAACTGCTGGTGGACGGCGAAACCGGCTTTCTGGCCGCCGCCGCCACGGTGGATGCTTTTGATGCGGCCTTGGAGCGGGCCTGGGCGGCCCGCCCCGCCTGGCCCCGCCTGGGGGCCCAGGCGGCCCGCCACGCCCGCGCAAGCGTGCCGTCCAACGCCGCCGAATTGTTTGCCCGGGAGCTGCTGCACCTTGCCCAACGCGAGCAATTGTAGGGGCGCTTCTGATTGGAGCAACTCCCCGGCAGCCCGTCCCGACCTCAAAAAAAACGAGGTTCAGCCTCAAATATTTCCCTAAAGTGGTCCGACAGTCCCGTACTTGCAGCTTTTGACAGAAGAGGGATATACCCGCCCACTTTGTTTCAACTCGTTTTAGCGCTGCTTACCGGATGATTTCCGCGCCACTGCCAGCTGCCTGCCCCCCAGCGTTGGTTTCCATTATTATTCCTACTTATAACCGCGCCCCCCTGCTGGCCTTTGCCCTGCGCAGTGCGCAGGGGCAGCGGTACCCGCACACGCAAATCATCGTGATTGATGATGGCTCGACTGATAATACCCGGGAGGTAGTGGCCGCGTTTGCCGGCGTCGAATATTACTACCAGCCCAACCGGGGCCAGGCTGCGGCCCGCAATGCCGGCCTGCGCCACTGCCGGGGCGACTACCTCGCCTCGCTCGACTCGGATGACGTGTGGGAGCCCGGCTTTCTGGCCGAAAGCGTGGCCCTGCTGGAGCAGCACACGCTGGACTTTGTATTTGCCAACTGGAACGTGCGCACCAGTGGCAACGGCCTGACGCGTTTTTTTGCCGGGCCGGGCCGCACGCGGCGCTACTGCACCCACGCGCTGGGCGACTGGTGGCTGCTGGAGCCGGCCCAGACGCGCCGGCTGTTCATCGAAACCTGCCCGGCCCCATCGTCGGCGCTGGTGCTGCGGCGGGCGGCCCTGGTGGGTGGGTGGAACGAGCAGATGCAGATTGCCGACGACTGGTGCCTGCTGCTGGACGTGGTGCTGAGCCAGCCCCGGCGGGCAGCCTTCACGCTACAGCCCCGCTGGACCAAGCATGTGCAGCACGACAACGTTTACGACGGCCGCGACCAGCTGGCCGTGATTCGGGAGCTGGGGTTTCATGATGAGCAACTGCTGGCCAAGCGCTTTAGGCAGCAGCTAAGCCGACGCGAGCGACGTATTTTTCAGCGCCGGCTCGCCCAACACTACTTCACCTACGCTTACCTGAGCTGGCAACAGGCGTCGCCCGTTCCCGTGGTGGCCCGCCACGCGGCCAGAGCGCTGTATCTGGCCCCGCTCATTATTGCCCGCGAGGTGGCGGGCGGGGTTGTGAACAAGCTGCGCAAATGGCTGTACCAACCGGGCAAACTATCCTCGGAGCCGTAGCAGCCGGCGGCCGACAATATCCAGCGCGGCGGCCCCATCGCGCAGGGTATGGCTGATGTGCGTGGCAAAAAGCAGCCCGTGCAGCCCCAGCACCCAGCCGTCGGTCGGATAGCGCAGGGCCTGCGTCAGCAGCAGGGCCAGCGGGTACCACACTTCGTAGTAGTCGTTGAGCAGGATGCGGCCCCGCAGCCGGGGTGCGGCCACCACCAGCGGCTGCTGCCACACCCGCCCCCGAAACCACGCCAGCGCCGCGTAGCCGCCCAGCGCCAGCAGTGGCAACGATGGCCAGCCAGCCGCCAGCTGCCAGAGCAGGGCCGCCAGCCCCAGCAGCTCCAGCGGCAGGGCCAGCCAAGCCGCCATCATTTTGGCCCGCGCCGGCCCTTGTTTCACCACAAACGTACGCACCCCGGCCCGCTGGTCGGCCGCCGCATCGCCCAACTG
>JALYUI010000669.1 GCA_030853845.1 Bacteroidota bacterium
GACACCGCCTCGGCCGCCTGCGCCTCCTGCCGGAAGGGCACCAGCATTAAGATATTGTGCTGCGGGTAGGGCAGCAGCCGGAACACCACTTTGGTGATGATGCCCAGCGTGCCTTCCGAGCCCACCATGAGCTGAGTGAGGTTGTAGCCGGTGGAATTTTTGAGGGTGTTGGCGGCTGTCCAGATAACCTCGCCGGTGGGCAGCACCACCTCCAGGTTCAGTACGTAGTCTTTGGTGGTGCCGTATTTCACGGCTTTGGGGCCGCCGCTGCTGTGGGCCAGATTGCCGCCCAGCGAGCAGCTGCCCTTGCTGGCCGGGTCGGGCGGATAGAACAGCCCCACCTCCTTCACCGCATTCTGGAAAACCTCATTTATCACGCCCGGCTCGACGGTGGCCTGCAAATTCCGCTCATCGATTTCGAGAATCCGGTTGAGGCGCTCGGTGCTCAGCACCACGCCGTGATGAATGGGCAAGGCCCCGCCGCTAAGGCCGGTACCGGCCCCGCGCGGCGTCAAGGGCAGGTGGTGCGCGTGGCAGAGGCGCATAATGGCCCCGATTTCGGCCGCCGAGCCGGGGCGCAGCACCACGTCGGGCGCAAAGTGGAAGTCTTCGGTGTGGTCGCGGCCGTAGTCGGCGTAAGCGTCGGCGGTGGCGGCGGCTTCGGCGCGGGCGGCGGTGAGCACGTGTGCGGAGCCAACAATGGCTTCGAAAGCCACCAATAATTCGGGCGTCAGGGCGTTGAAAGTCATGAGCGGCAAAGCTAGTGGGCCGCGCAAACTATCTTTGCGGCCGATGCGGAGGGGAATAACGAAGATACTACCGGGTTTGCTGGCGCTGCTATTGCTCGCCAGCTGCCATCGCAAGCTGAACTACCGCGACGGCCAGTATCGCTCGGCCCGCGAGATGGTCCGCCTGAAAAAGGGCGGCCGCATCAGCCCCAGCGGCAAAAGTAAGGTGGTGGGCACCACGCCCGGCGGCGGCAAAACCAAGGTAGTAACCCGCCGCGCCCTGCCGGGTACGACCCCGCGCGCCGGCAGCGCCACCGGCACCCTGGCCTCGGTGATTGAGGCCGCCCGCTCCTACCAGGGCACCCCCTACCTGTACGGCGGCACCACGCGCCTGGGCCTCGACTGCTCGGGCCTGCTGCAGCTCTCGTTCGGCGAGGCCGGCGTAAGCATCCCGCGCTCTTCTAATGAGCAGGCCGTGTGGGGCGAGCCGGTGAAGAGCACCGACATCCAGCCCGGCGACCTGGTTTTTTTTGGCGCTTCGCCGGGCAGCCAGACTATCACCCACGTAGGCATGGTGACGGTAGTTGACGAAGAAGGAATCGATTTTATTCACGCCTCCACTTCGCTGGGCGTGGTAGAAAACAGCTTAGAATCTGACTATTACCTGAGCCGCTTCATCCGGGCCGTGCGGCCCCGGCTCTGAACGACCAGCCTGGCATCAGCTGAACAAACGTTTCCACACCGGATGCGGGGCAAATGGTAAATTTGCCGTAATATTGGCCCTTTATTTCCCCTCGTACCTTTGCCCCTGCTTTTATCAAGCTCACTGTTTCCACCAACATTTTTTTTATGAAAAATTCACATTTACGCCACTTTCTGTTGTTGGCGGTGCTACTCTTCTCCGCCCACCTGGGCTGGTCGCAGGGCGCTACTACGGCAGCCATGAGCGGGGTTATTACCGATAAAACCGGTGCCGGCCTGCCCGGGGCCACGGTTATCGCCATCCACACCCCCACCAATACGCAGTACGTTGCCCCAACCAACTCCGACGGTCGTTTCAACATTCAGAACATGCGCGTAGGTGGCCCCTACACCGTGAAAGTGACTTACGTGGGCTACAAGGACCTGGTGCGGGAAGGCCTCAACTTGAGCCTGGGACAGAACCTGCGCTTCGACCAGAAGCTGAGCGATGCCACCACCGAACTGACCGAGGTGACCATCAGCGGCCGCCGCGACCCAGTGATGAACGCCGACCACACCGGTGCCAGCACCACCATTCAGCGCGAAACCATCGAGCGCCTGCCCACGCTGAACCGCTCGTTCGACGACTTTACCCGTCTCACGCCCCAGGCGAGCGGCGGCGGCGGCTTTGCCGGCCGCAACGGCGGCTACAACAACGTCACTATCGACGGAGCCATTTTCAACAACTCGTTCGGCTTGGCATCAGCCGTAGGTGGCCAGACTAACTCGCAGCCGATTTCGCTCGATGCCATTGAGCAGATTCAGGTGAGCATCGCGCCTTACGACGTGCGCCAGGGCTCCTTCACCGGGGCCGGTATCAATGCGGTGACGCGGAGCGGCTCGAACAAATTCAGCGGCTCGGTTTATACCTTCTACCGCAACCAGGATTATGTGGGCAGTAAAGTGGGCGATGTGACGTCGACCTATCCGACCTTCAACCTGAAGAACTACGGATTCCGCGTAGGAGGCCCTATCATCAAGGATAAGCTGTTTTTCTTCCTCAATGGCGAAGAAGAAACTCGTCAGGACCCACCGACGGGCAACTTTACGGCCAACCGCACCTCGGCCGCACCCGAAGCCAACTCAACGGTTTCGCGGGCCTCGTACAATGACCTGACCAACCTGAGCAATTTTCTGCAAAAGCAGTACAATTACAATCCGGGTCCTTTCGAAAGCTACAACCTGCGCACTTACAGCCGTAAGGCTACGGCCAAACTTGACTGGAACATTAGCTCCAACCATCGCCTGAGCATCAAGTACAACTACCTCAAGTCGTACCGCGATGTGCCGCCATCTAACTCCGGCTCTATTTCCAACAGCGCCAACCGCAGCCAGACGCAATTCGGCCTGCCTTTCTTCTCATCGTATTACACCATCAACAATAACCTGAACTCGGTTATTGCTGAGCTCAACAGCACCTTCGGCACCCGTTATTCCAACAACCTGACGGCTGGTATATCGTATTTCCGCGACTTCCGCGAAAGCAGCGGAGGCAGCTTCCCGCTGGTAGACATCGGCGACGCCACCGGCCGCTCGGCTGCCAATGCCGGCCCTTCAGCTACCAACACACTCACCTCGTTCGGCTATGAGCCCTTCTCGGCCTTCAACGTGCTGAATTCGGACGTATACCAGATTGGTGACAACTTCACGGCTTACCTCGGCAAGCACAACGTGACGGTGGGTACCTACAACGAGCTCTACAAGTTCTCGAACGGCTTTGCGCCCAACTACTACGGGGGCTATGCTTTCAACAGCCTCGATGACTTCTATGCTTCGGCCCGCACCACGGAAGCCCCCAATGGTTACGTTCTCGACCCCAACCGCAACCCTGTGCCAGCTTCGGCCGCAAACCAGGCGGGCTTTCCTAACCGTTACCAGCTCCAGTATTCGGCGCTGCCCGGCGGCTTCCCCTTTGGTATTACCAATGCGGCCCAATTGGGACTTTACGTGCAGGATGAATGGTCGCCTAAGCAAAACCTGAAAGTGAGCATTGGCTTGCGCGGGGATGTCCCGATTATCTTCTCGGACCTTCCACGCAACACGGCCGTAGCTAACC
>JALYUI010000673.1 GCA_030853845.1 Bacteroidota bacterium
GTATCGAGCTGGTAGCGGGCCAGTAGGCCGGCATTATCGCCCAGCAGCAGCTCCAGCTTGAAGGAGTCCGTTTCGAGCCGGCCGCATACCTTGCGCGGCAGCTGGTCGAGGTAGTGGAAGGGCTTCAGCTCCAGCTTCACCGTGTCTTGGAGGCCCAGCAGCAGCATTTTCACCACGTCGAGGTTGCTCTGGCTAGGTTCTAGGCGGTAGCGGCCGGGGCGCACGCGGGCGGGGTAGTCGTGGTGCTCGGCCACCCAGCGGAAGGTAGTTGGCTCCAGCAGCAGCTCATGCTTCTGCAATGAATCGAGCACCGCCGCGTAGCCCGTGCCGGAACCGATGTACAGGTAGGCCGGGCCTTCAGCAAACGCCACCACGTTGGGGCGGTAGGCCACGCGCCACACCGCGTAGCCGGCCGCGCCGAGGAGCGCTAGGAGCAGCAGCAGGAAGTAGGGCAGGAGGCGGGCGAACTTGGGCAAAAGAATGGCAGTGGTTGGACGGGTAAAGTTAGGGGGGCGTGGGCGGGTCAGGGGCGCTACTACCCCGCCACCAATTCCGCCACGGCCGCCTCAAACGCGGCGCGTTCGGCCAGCCGCACAATTTCCGTAGGGGCTGCTGCGCGCGACTCGCAGTCGGCGATGGGGCAGCGCTCGCAGGTTTCGTTCACGATGCGGAAGGGCAGGGCCGGGTCGGCCAGAAAGCGGACGTGGGTTTTCAGGTTGTCGTCGCAGCGCAGGCCCACGGTCACGCTCAGGGCCATTTGGGTGGGGGTGCCGGCGCGGGCCAGCGTAAAGCACAGGTACTCGTCGTCGGTGCCGAAGTAGCGCGACTTCTGGGCCCCGACCACCGTCACGGGGGCAGCGGCGGTGTCGGGCAGGGGCAGGGTGCGGGCCTCGTTCAGCAGGCGCAGGCTCACCCAGCGGCGGCAGTAGTGCTCGTTCAGCTCGTTGCCGTGGGGGTTGTGCAGGCGGGCCAGGTGCAGCTCTTTGGTCAGCTCGAAGGGAGCCTCAGCGTTGGCCTGGTCGAAGCGCAGGAAAAACAGGCTTTGCATGCCGAAATGGCGTGGCAGCAGCGTGGTGAGGCGCTGCATAAACATCTCGGGGCTCACGTCGTAGCGCGTCATCAGGTCGAGCAGCAGGTCGGGGCTCCACTTTTTGGCCGCGAAAACCTTCTTCACGTCGCGCAGCAGGCTTTCCTCGTCCATCAGCAGAGCGCTGGCGAAGTATGAAGCCTTGAAGTTGTTAAGCACCTCATCGAAGGAATTCATCTGCAAACTGCTGCTCACGTAGGGCCGCTCCTTCATCTTGAGGTAGTTGAAAGCTGCCTCACGGCCCAGCACGAAGGCCTGCTGGCCCCGGCTCAGGCCCGGCCGCAGCAGCAGCAGCTTCTGCCGGGGCTGAAACACGGCCCGCAGCCGCGCCTGCGTGGCCACGGCGTGCCGGCCCAGCGTTTCGCGGTCCAGCGTGTAGCCGTACTCCTCAATGAGCACGCGCTCGAGCTGGGCCAGGTCGAAAGGGGCGGCGGTGCTCAGCCGAAAGCTGCCTACAAAGGCGCGCACGTCCTGCTCCAGGTCTTCGAAGTAGTTGTCGTGCATCTCCTGAAACGAGCGTAGCGCGGCCAGAAACAGGTGCTCCTGTCGCAGCTCGTAGTTGCGCGCAATCTCGAAAATAGTGCTGATGAAGGCATTCATCCGGGCCGGCGCGTCGGCAATGAGCTCAATAAGGCGGGCCGGCTCCAGCCCGAACATGGCCAGCGGAAACTCCTGGAGCATCTTCGAGTTGAGCAGCTCGCCGATGGGCTCCAGCCGGCGCGGCAGCTCCAGCGAGGTCAGCTGGTCGTAGCGCACGTCCAGGGCCTTGCTCAAACTCAGAATCTTGTCGGCCTTGGGGTACTTCTTGCCCTTCTCAATCTCGTTGAGGTAGCTCACCGATACATCGCAGGCCCGCGCCAAATCGGCCGGGCTCAGGCTGCGCTCCTGCCGCAGCTCACGCAGCTTCAAGCCAAAAATAAGGCGGACGACCTGACCGTGGTTGAGCATGTATTAATGGGCTGATTTTTTGATGGACTGATGGGCTGATTCCCGGCAAAACAGGTAGCAAGGTGAAAGGCTGCTGCGGCTCGCTGGCTACTCTATAGGCGGTTGCACACCCTTACAAAGGTAGTGGACTCAGCTAATTTTATTAATTTAGCGAATATTCGCTAGTTTATTAAATTCGCTTTCGTATGTTTGTGGTGTGCTCTGCCAAACATCAGCACATCAGCACTTCGATAAATTAGCCCATTAACACCTCAACCAATGACCTTCACCGACGTTGCTCCCGCCCCAGCGCCCACCTACCTTACCCCCGAGCGGGTGAAAGTCATCGGCGCGTACTCGCCCGCGTTTGCCGAAATCCTCACGCCCTCGGCCCTGGCCTTCGTAGCCGAGCTGCACCGCCACTTCGACCCCACCCGCCAGGCCCTGCTGGCCCGCCGCACCGAGCGTCAGGCCGATTTCGAAGCCGGCATCATGCCCGATTTCCTGCCCGAAACCCAGCGCATTCGTGAGCAGGACTGGACCGTGGCCCCGCTGCCCGCTGACCTGCTCGACCGCCGCGTGGAAATCACCGGCCCCGTGGAGCGGAAGATGATTATCAACGCGCTGAACTCGGGTGCCAGCGTCTTTATGGCCGATTTGGAGGACTCCAACGCTCCCACCTGGGACAACGTTATCCAGGGCCAGATTAACCTGCGCGATGCCGTGCGCCGCACCATCTCGCTGAGCACGCCCACCAAAGAATATACGCTCAACGAGAAGACCGCCGTGCTCATGGTGCGCCCGCGCGGCTGGCATCTGGTCGAGAAGCATATTCTGGTCGATGGCGAGCCCATCAGCGCCGCGCTGCTCGATTTTGGCCTCTACTATTTCCACAATGCCCACGAGCGGTGCGCGAAGGGCAGTGCGCCCTACTTCTACCTGCCCAAGCTCGAAAGCCACCTCGAAGCGCGCCTCTGGAACGACGTGTTCAACTTTGCGCAGCTGGCCCTGGAGCTGCCCAAGTGTCAAATCAAGGCCACCGTGCTCATCGAAACCCTGCCGGCGGCCTTCGAGCTGAACGAGATTCTGTACGAGCTGCGCGAGCACAGCGCCGGCCTCAACTGCGGGCGTTGGGACTATATTTTCAGCTACATCAAGCGCCTGGGCCTCAACCCGGAATTCCGCCTGCCCAACCGCGCCGAGGTGACGATGACGGTGCCCTTTATGGCCGCTTACTCGGCGCTGGTGGTGCAAACCTGCCACCGCCGGGGCGTGCACGCCATCGGCGGCATGGCTGCCCAGATTCCCATCAAGCACGACCCGGCTGCCAACGACGCGGCGCTGGAGAAGGTGCGGCAGGATAAAATCCGCGAAGCCACCAACGGCCACGATGGTACCTGGGTGGCCCATCCCGGCCTGGTATCGGTAGCGCTGGAAGTGTTCAACCGCCTGATGCCCGGCCCCAACCAAATCGAGAATAAGCGACCCGATGTGCACGTAACCGCCGCCGACTTGGTGAAAGCCCCCCAGGGCAATATTACCGAAGATGGCCTGAAGCTGAACATCGACGTGGCTGTTCAGTACCTGGCCTCGTGGCTGGGCGGCAACGGCTGCGTGCCGATTTATAACCTGATGGAAGACGCCGCCACCGCCGAAATCAGCCGGGCGCAGGTGTGGCAGTGGCTGCACACGCCCGGCACCGAGCTGGCCGACGGCCGCCCCGTTACCACCGAGCTGTACCGCAGCCTGGTGCCGGAGCAGCTGGAGAAAATTAAAGCGCAGGTAGGCGAGGAGGAGTATGAGAAAGGCCATTTCCTGAACGCCGCGCGTCTTTTCGATAAGCTGGTGATGAGCGAGAAGTTCATCGAATTCCTGACCGTGCCGGCCTACGAGCAACTGGCTTAGCCGGCCTGTAGCGTGGACGCTGCGAGTCCGCGCGTCTGAACGACCGGGCCATGCGCGGACTCAAAG
>JALYUI010000680.1 GCA_030853845.1 Bacteroidota bacterium
CACCCCGAGCCGGCGGGCGTCGACTACGACATCGTGATTATGCCGCGCATGTCGTTCGGCACCGGCCACCACGAAACCACGGCCCTGATGCTGGAAAACCAGCTGGGTGTGGACCACCATGGGCTGCGCGTGCTCGACATGGGCACCGGCACGGGTATTCTGGCCATTATGGCCGAGAAGCTGGGGGCCCGCCAGGTGCTGGCCGTCGATACCGAGCCCTGGACCGTGGAAAATGCCCGCGACAACGCCGCCGAAAACGGCTGCCACGGCATCGAATGCCGTCTGGGCGGCGTGGAAGTGCTGGCCGACGAAGCCCCCTTCGACCTGATTCTGGCTAACATCAACCGCAACGTGCTGCTGGAAGACATGCATGAGTACGCCCGCCTGCTGCCGGCCGGCCGGCCCATCCTGTTCAGCGGCTTTTACGAGGAAGACCTGCCGAAAATTCAGGCGGAGGCCAGCCAGCACGGCCTGCGCTACCAGCGCCACCACACCCTGCGCAACTGGGTGTCGGCGGTGTTTGAGAAGGAGTACGGGGCGCTGGGTTAGTTGCTGGTTGTTCGTTGTCAGTTGTTCGTCGAGGATAACCTAACGCAGCTAATAACTGATAACGAACAGCTGACAACCGCCATCTGGCATCGTTCCCGGCATCGATTGCGCGAATAAATGGGGCCGTAAAGGCGCTTTTCGGCCCTGTCAGGCCGTAATATTAACTGGGAATTGCTGGGCCGCTGCCGGTGGTGAGTGGGAGTAGCCCGGCTTTTCTTTCCCCGTTTTTAACCCCCTTTTGCCATGACCGGTTTCCGTTTTCGCTCCGCTGATTCTTTACCCCGCCCCGGGCGGCTCCTGGCTGGCCTGGGCCGGCGGGCGCTACTGCTGGGGGCCGGGCTGGTGCTGGCCGGCGCGGTACAGGCCCAGCAGGTATCTTTTCCGGGAGCCGAAGGAGCCGGGCGCTTCACGAGCGGCGGCCGGGGCCGGGCAGCCACGCCCACCACGGTTTTCGAAGTAACCAGCCTGGCCGATACCAACACGCCCGGCACCCTGCGCTACGCCATTAGCCAGTCGACCACGGCGGCCCCGTACCGCACCATTGTGTTCCGGGTGTGCGGCACCATTCACCTTACGGCGCGCCTCAACATTCCGCGCAACACCACCATCGCGGGCCAGACGGCCCCCGGCGACGGCATTTGCCTGGCCGACCGGCAGACGACCGTGAACGGCGACAACGTGATTGTGCGCTTCGTGCGCTTCCGCCTCGGCGACCGGTACCCGCAAACCTCCGGCGGGGGCATGGTGAACGGCAACGGCGACGAGGATGCCTTTGACAACAACAACCACAAGAACATTGTGGTGGACCACTGCACCATGAGCTGGAGCGAGGACGAGGCCTTCACGTTCTACGGCACGGCCTGCGACTCGATGACGCTGCAATGGAACCTGATTTCGGAGCCGCTGAACTACTCCTACCACTTCGAAACCGGCGACACCGACTACGAGCGCCACGGCTACGGCGGCATCTGGGGCGGCTCGCACGCCACGTTCCACCACAACCTGTTTGCCCACTGCAACAGCCGCACCCCACGCTGGAACGGCACCCGCTACGGGGCCGCCATCGGCTCGGAAAACTGCGATTTCCGTAACAACGTTATCTACGACTGGGGCTCGAACAACGTGTACGGCGGCGAGGGTGGCAACTATAACATGGTGAACAACTACTACAAGTACGGCCCCTCGACGCAGAGCAGTGCCCGCAGCAAAGTAGTGAACCCCTACAAGCAAACCACCGCCCCCCTGCTGCCTTACCCCCAGATTTACCTCGACGGCAACTACGTGGACGGCAGCGTGACCAACACGGCCCACAACTGGCGCGGGGCCACCATGCAGGGTGCCCCGCAGTCCGATACCATCCAGTCGAAGGTGAACACGCCCTTCAACATCGCGCCAATGACTACCCAGACGGCCGCTGACGCCTACGCTTCGGTACTACAGCGGGTGGGCTGCGTACTACCTACCCGCGACGTCATCGACCAGCGCATTATTCAGGAAGTGCAGAGCCGTACCGGCGGCATCATCGATGTGCAGGGCGGCTTTCCGGCCCATTCGCCCATTGCCACCAGCCAGGGCGCCTGGCCCACGCTCAGCTGCGGCCCCGCCCCGGCCGACTCGGACCACGACGGCATGACCGACGACTACGAAACCACCAACGGCCTCAACCCCAACAACGCCGCCGACCGCCAGGCCATCGCCGCCAACGGCTACACCAACCTCGAAAACTACCTCAACGGCTTGGTGGCCGTGGTGACGGCCACCAAGCCCACCGGGGCCGTAACCGAGCCCCTGCACCTGTACCCCAACCCCACCGCCGACCGCCTCACCGTGCAGCACCCCCGCGCCAGCGACGCCGCCCGGCTGACCGTGTACAACTTCGTGGGGCAGCGCGTGGCCATGCTGGCCCCCACCCAGGGCGGCTTCAGCACGGCACTTGACGTGAGCGCGCTGGCCCAGGGCAACTACCGGCTGGTGTACACCGATGTCAACCTGAGCCTTTCGGCCACCTGCACCCGCGAGTAGGGGCTGCTTTTGCTGCTGGCGCTTTCGAATAGAACGTCGTGCAGCAGCCCCCCACAACCCGTTTTTCAGCGGCCCGCCCGGGTAATCGGGCGGGCCGTTTGCATGGCATGAGGTACTGCCCGGCCGGGGCCGCTACCTTTGGCCCGGCCCGGTCTTCATAAAGCCCCCACTTTTCAGGGGATATTCTTGTCGTCGTGCTTTTTCCTGTTGCAGCTTCGTGACGGCCGGGCGGGCCGGTTGCGGGCTGGCCTCCTGATTTCAACTGCCTGCTTATGCTCACCCCCCGCGCCCACCGCGCGACTCTCCTATCCGCGCTGGCCCTGAGCTTAGCGCTGGGGCTGACGGCCTTCCGGCTGCGGCCTACCGACGACGGCCTGCTGCCCCGCATTGCCGCCAAGCTGGGCGAATACTTTCTGGCTACCCGGCCCGAAAAAGTGTACCTGCACATCGACCGACCCGTGTACGGCACCGGCGAAACCATCTGGTTCAGCGCCTACGTGGTCGATGCCGCCCAGCACCAGCCCGACTCGCTGAGTCAGGTGCTGCACGTCGACCTAGTGTCGGCCGAGCGGCGCGTGGTAGCCCGCCGCACCCTGCGCCTGCACGGCGGCCGCGCCGCCGGCGACCTCGACATTGCCGACACGCTGGCCGCCGGCACCTACGTGCTGCGCGCCTACACCAACTGGATGCGCAACGCCGGCGACGACTTCGTGTACAGCCGCCGCCTGAACGTGTGGCCGGCCTCGCCCATCGGCCCGCAGGAAGCGCCCGCGCCGGCCGCTCCCACTACCGCTTTTGGCCGCGCCAAAGCCGCTGCCGCCGCCCGGCCCGACGTGCAGTTTTTTGCCGAGGGTGGCGACCTCATCGAGGGCCTGCCCGCCGTGGTGGCCTGCAAAGCCACCGACCACACCGGCCGGGGCATCGAGGTGCGCGGCCAGCTGCTGAACGCCCAGAACGGCGTCGTGACTACTTTCGCCAGCCGCCACGCCGGCATGGGCCGCTTCAGCTTCGTGCCCGGCAGCAAGCAGCGCTACCACGCCCGCGTGACGCTGCCCGACGGCAGCACCGCCGACTACCCCCTGCCCGCCGTGCTGGCCGGCGGCTACACCCTGCACGTAGTCGATGCCGGCGAAAACTTCCTGGTGGAGGCCCGCTACCGGGGGGCGGCTCCGGTGCCCGGGCCGGTGCAGCTGCTCACCCAGGTGCGCGGTACTACGGCCTACCCCGGCCCCCGGCCCATCGCCGACAGCGCGCCGGCCGCGTGGCGCATGCCCAAGAAAAACTACCCGCCGGGTATCGTCCACTTCACCTTGTTCGATGCCAACGGCGCGCCGCAGGCCGAGCGGTTGGCGTTTGTGCCACCGGGCGCGGCCGGCGTGCACGTGAGCATTGTGGCCGACCAGCCCAGCTACGGCCCCCACGCCCCGGTGCAGCTTACCGTGCGCGTGGCCGATGCCGCCGGGCAGCCGGTGGCCGCGCAGCTGTCGGTGGGTGTGAACGATGCCGCCCTGGCCGCCCTCGACCCCAACGCCGAAACCATCACCTCAAACCTGCTGCTGACCTCGGACCTGGCGGGCTACGTGGAAAACCCCGGCTACTACTTCCGCGAGCCCACCCCCGCCACTGCCCAGGCCCTCGACGACCTGCTGCTGACCCAGGGCTGGCGGCGTTTCACCTGGAAAGAAGTGCTGGCAGCCCAGCCGCCCACCCCGCGCTTCGTACCCGAGCAGGACATAAGCCTGGTGGGCCAGGTGGTGAGCGAGCACGGCAGCCGCCCCATCGCCAGCAGTCAGCTCACCTTTTTGCAGACGCGCCCCGCCAAAAACGTGAGCACCGCCACCACCAGCCCCGACGGCCGTTTTTCGTTCACCGGCTTTCCGGTGGGCGACACGGCCGTGATTACGCTACAGGCCCGGCGCGCCCAGGGTGGCAGCAACGTCCTCATTATGCCCGACCAGGGACCGCTGCCCAGCTTCCAGGACCTGCCCACCCTGCCGGAGCTGAGCGCCGCCCCGGCCGGGGTGGCCGGCTTTGTGCGCCGCAGCCGCCAGGCCCAGGCCGCCGACCTCGACCTGCACCCCGAAAAAGCTATGCGCAACATCCGCCTGGCCAACGTAGCCGTTACGGCCAAGCGCGAAACCGTG
Source organism: Bacteroidota bacterium (assembly GCA_030853845.1). Classification (GTDB taxonomy): domain Bacteria; phylum Bacteroidota; class Bacteroidia; order Cytophagales; family Hymenobacteraceae; genus Hymenobacter. Next base: position 4,716 of record JALYUI010000680.1, read on the forward strand.
CCCCGCGATGACCCACGTCGCCTTTACGGAGCCACCGGCGGCACGGTGGTCGACTTCGCCAGCATGCCAATGGCCCAGTCGGGCATGAACATTCTCCAGCTGCTCCAGGGGCGGGTAGCGGGCCTCACCATCAGCGGCAGCCCGCCCAATATGTCGGTGCAGATTCGCGGCCAGGGCACGCCGCAGTTCATTTTGGATGGCCAGAAGGTCGACCTCGACCTGATATCCAACATGTCGTCCAGCGATGTGGAACAGGTGGAAGTGTTTAAGGGCAGTGAAGCCGCCATTTTCGGCAACAGCGGCGGGGCAATTGCTATCTATACCAAGCGCGCCGACCGCAACTACAAGAGCAAAGATGTGGGGCTCGCGCCCGGCGTAGCCACTGTGAAGCTGGCCGGCTTCTACGAGGCGCGCGAGTTCTACCAACCCCGCTACAACGCCCTGCTCACCAACCCGCCCGCCGACCCGCGCACCAGTACCCTTTACTGGAACCCCGACGTGCGCACCAACGCCAAGGGCGAGGCCGAGCTGCACTTCTTCACCGCCGATGGCAGCGGCACCTTCCAGGCCACCGCCGAGGGCCTGGGCCGCAGCGGCCAGCCCGCTCAGGGCAGCGGCACGTTCAAAGTAACGGGCAAGTAGCCCGCGCCCGCAAAAGCAAACGTCGCCCACCGGAATGACCGATGGGCGACGTTTGCTTTTGCGGATTGCCAGCGCCCCGATAGTAGCTGGATTCCCGGGATTGGGCTCCCGAAAAGCACAAAGCGCCTCCGGCCGGGCCGGAAGCGCTTTGTTGAGACGAAGCAGGCGGGCGCTACTCTTTGGCAATGCGGGCACTGCTGCGCTGCACGCCGTCGGCATATTCTACTAGGTAGAGGCCGCGGGCCAGCGAGCCCAGGTCGATAGCCGTTTGGGTAGTACCGGGCTGGGTGGCGAAGCTGGCCACCCGGGCACCCGTGGCGCTGAATACCGTGACGCGCGCCTCGCGGCTGGCTGCCGGGTGGGGCACCGTCAGCTGGTTCTGCACGGGGTTGGGGTAGGCGGCCAGGTTGGTTTGCACGGCCGGGCGGGTGGCCAGGCGCACCTGCTGGCTTTTCAGGGCCACGTCGCGCATCAGGGCGTAGCGCCCGGTGCTGCTGCTGCTGCAGCTCAGGTACACGCGCAGGGTCAGCGTCTGGCCGGGAGTGATGGTGACGCCGGTGGCCCCGTTCAGCGGGATGGCGTAGCGGAAGGTGTTGGCGTCGTTGTTGGCGACAACAACCTGTGGCGTCACCGGCCAGGTATTAAACAGCGTAGTGCCATTGGCAAAGCCAGCCATGGGTCCGGACGGTGTTTTGGCCATGCCACTCACTTCGGTCGAGTCGGCCGGCGAGCCGAAGCCGTTTTTGGAATACACCACTCCGACGTTGGTACCGCTAACGGTACCTATAAACGCCAGATTCATCACCAGCGAGTCGGCCCGCAGCGTGGTGCCGGCCGGGGCCGTGGCGGTGAACTGGACCGAATAGTAGCGGCGCAGGGTACTGCCCGTGCCTCCGGCTGCCGTCGACCAGCCGCCACCGTCGGCGGCCGGGGCGAATGCCATGCCGTAGTTACGGCTGAAGGCCTTGGGGGGCGCGGCGGCCGTGCCGTTCGAGAGCACAAACTTGCGCAGCACGGCGCTGCTAGCCGTCATGGTGCTGGGCGAGCGCAGGGCCGCGCTGTCGGCCGCGTTGGCTTTTAGCGACCAGAACTTAAAAATGGGCGTGGTTTGCGCCGCAGCCGTTTCGGCCAGCAGCATTCCGCTACCAAGTACGGAGATGAAAAGTAGCGTCTTTTTCATGGAGAAAGGAAATAATGGGTGGGAAAATAAAGCTCGCCCCGCTGGCAGCCAATAGCCTTTCAACGGGAATGATACCCTTGCAAGTTGCCGGTTGAATCAGGAAAAGCAAAGCTCTGACGGCTTTTTAGTTGCGCAATCGTTCCCGAGAACGTTGCCAGCAGCCCATTTCTGCGGCGCGTTTCTCAGCCAGTAGGTGCATACGGCCCGCATTCATCAAACAACGAAGCCGGCGGCGGCTGATTTATGCCGGCGACCCTTCCCGGCCCCCCGCCCTCCCGCCGGGGCTGCGGCTATCGTAATCGATTACATAAATAAATCCCATAGTTTCCTTTCAGAAGCGGTTTTTTTGCCGGAACATTACTTTCCCGCAGCCCGGCCCTGGCTTGGCAGGTTGCCTACTTCCCAGCCAACTCATCTCTTCAACCTGCTTTCATGAACAAGCTTGCTACAATTGACTACATCGTTTTTTTCGTCTACTTCATCATCGTAGCGGGCTACGGCATCTGGATTTACCGGCGCAAAAGCGGGCACGACGGCACCCTCGAAGGCGACTCGAAAGACTACTTCCTGGCCGAGGGCTCGCTCACGTGGTGGGCCATCGGCTCGTCGCTGATTGCGTCCAACATCTCGGCCGAGCAGTTCGTGGGCATGTCGGGCTCGGGCTTCAAGATGGGCCTGGCCATTGCCGCCTACGAGTGGATGGCCGCCCTCACGCTGATTGTGGTGGCCGTGTTCTTCATTCCGGTGTACCTCAAGAACCGCATTGCTACCATGCCGCAGTTCCTGAGCCAGCGCTACAACGGCACGGTAGCCCTGATTATGGCCCTGTTCTGGCTGGCGCTCTATGTGGTGGTGAACCTGACCGCCATTCTTTACCTCGGGGCCATTGCCGTGAGCAGTGTGTCGGGCCTGAATCTGAGCTTCTGTATGTACATGCTGGCGGGCTTCGCGGTGGTCATCACCCTGGGCGGCATGAAGGTAATCGGCTTTACCGACGTGATTCAGGTGTTCTTCCTGATTCTGGGCGGCCTGGCCACCACCTACCTGGCCCTGAACCTGGTATCGGAGCACTACCACACCACCGGCGCGCTCAACGGCTTCAACCTGCTCACCACGCAGGCTTCCGACCACTTCCACATGATTTTCAAGCGCGACAACCCCAACTACCTCGATTTGCCGGGCCTCTCGGTGCTCGTGGGCGGCATGTGGATTGCCAACCTCAACTACTGGGGCTGCAACCAGTACATCACCCAGCGCGCCCTCGGCGCTGACCTGCCCACGGCCCGCGGCGGCCTGCTGTTCGCCGCCTTCCTCAAGCTGCTGATGCCCGTGATTGTGGTGCTGCCCGGCATCGCGGCTTTCGTGCTCTACAAGCAGAATGTGTTCGGAGCGGCCGAGTTTGGCTCAGGGGCCAATTTGAACCCCGACCGCGCCTACCCGGTGCTGCTCAACATCCTGCCGGTGGGCCTCAAGGGGCTGTCGTTTGCGGCCCTCACGGCGGCGGTGGTAGCCTCGCTGGCCGGCAAAGCCAACTCCATCGCCACCATCTTCACCCTCGACATCTACCACAAGTTCTTCAACCGCGAAGCCTCGGAGAAGCGGCTGGTGGCCACCGGCAAAATTGCCGTGGTCGTGGCCATGGTGCTGGGCGTGCTCATTGCCCCCAACCTGGGCATCGACAAAAAGGGCGGCTTCCAGTTCATTCAGGAATACACGGGCTTCTTCTCGCCGGGCATTTTCGCCATGTTCATCCTGGGCTTTTTCTGGAAGAAAACCACGTCGAGCGCGGCGCTGTTTGCCACCCTGGGCGGCTTTGTGATGTCGGTGGGGCTTAAGTTTCTGCCCCGCTACGCCGACCTGTCGGGCCTGGCCCGCTTCGGCTTCGCGGCCGTGAGCCCCGACCCGGCCGACAACGGCGCTTACGTTATCCCGTTTATGGACCGCATGACCATTGTGTTCCTGGCCTGCGTGGCCGTTATGGTGGTCATCAGCCTGTGGGAAAACCGGCGCGGCGTTGCTACCCACGGCCTGGAAATCGACAGCAGCATGTTCCGTCCCAACCGCAGCTTCGTGCTGGGCGCGAGCGTGGTGGTGGCCATGGTCACGGTGCTGTACACGGTGTTCTGGTAGGGCCCGCAGCTGCCAGCAGCCCGTCATGCTGAGCTTGTCGAAGCATCTCGCGTGGGGTAGTAACTCAATCGATTGGTTTACTACCCCACGCGAGATGCTTCGACAAGCTTAGCATGACGTTCTTTTTCCCATGCAATCCCCAAGTGCGCCCATGAAACTCCTGCGCTACGGCCCCGCCGGCCACGAAAAACCTGGCATCCTACTCGATGGGCAGCGCCACGACGTGGCCGCTTTCGGCGAGGATTATAACGAAGCCTTCTTCGCCACCGACGGCCCGGCCCGGCTGGCGGCCTTCGTGCGGGCGCACGGCCCGCTGCCCGCCGTAGCCGACTCCGAGCGTCTGGGGCCGCCCGTGGCCCGGCCCTCGAAAATCGTGTGCGTGGGCCTGAACTACGCCGACCACGCCACCGAAATGGGCCTGGACCACCCAGCAGAGCCGGTTTTCTTCCTGAAAGCAACCTCGGCCCTGGTTGGGCCGGATGACGACATCATCATCCCCAAAAACGCGGAGAAAACCGACTGGGAAGTGGAGCTGGCCGTGGTCATCGGCCGCCGCGCGGCCTACGTAGCCGAAGCCGAGGCGCTCGACTACGTGGCCGGCTATGTGCTGCACCACGACGTGTCGGAGCGGGCCTTTCAGCTTGAGCGCGGCGGCACCTGGGACAAGGGCAAGGGCTGCGACACCTTCGCCCCGCTCGGCCCCTGGCTGGTGACGCCCGACGAAATAGCCGACCCCAATAATCTGCGTCTCTGGCTCACGGTGAACGGGGAGCCGGAACAGGACGGCCGCACCGCCAACCTCATTTTCAAGCTCCCGTTCCTGATTTCCTACATCAGCCAGTTTATGACCCTGCTGCCCGGCGACGTGGTGTCGACCGGCACGCCCGCCGGCGTGGGCATGGGCCGGAAGCCCCCGCAATACCTGCGCCCCGGCGACGTGGTGGAGCTGGGCATCGAGGGACTGGGCACGGCCCGGCAGGTATTGCGCGCGTGGTCGCCGGCCTGAACTGGTTAACTCAGCTGAAAGCCCGGCTGGCCACCCCCGGCATAATGAGCTGGACAGCGTGGTTTCATCTTTCCGGCCATTCGGCTAGCCCCGGCATCCGCTCGCCGAGTTTTGCACGATGCCTTTTTTTGTTATTGCTCTTTCGGGTTAGATTGCTGACCTATGTGCGCAATTGAACGATTAAAACCAGTGGGTGAAGCCGAAAAATTGCCGCCGGGCCAGGCCGGGCGCGGCTGGCAATGGCTGCTGCTGCTGCTGTTGGCGCTGCCGAAGCCAGGCACTGCACAGACGACTACGACCGCGCCCAAAACCACGCGCGCCGCCAAGCCCGCCCGCCTGGCCGAAACCGCTTCCTTTAACCCCTCGCCCACCTCGCCCCTGCCGCCGGTGTGGCAGCCCGACCTGGGCAACGGCTCCTACCAGAACCCGGTGCTGAACGCCGACTACTCCGACCCCGACGTGGTGCGCGTGGGTACCGACTACTACCTCACCTCGTCGAGCTTCAGCAGCCTGCCGGGCCTGCCCATTCTGCACTCGAAGGACCTGGTGAACTGGACGATTATCGGCCATGCCCTGGCCGAGCTGCCGGCCGCATTCCGGCTGCCGCAGCCGGGCAATGGCGTGTGGGCCCCGGCCCTGCGCTACCACAGCCAGCAGTTCTACCTCTACTACCCCGACCCCGACCGGGGCATCTACGTGACCCGCGCCCGCAACCCCGCCGGCCCCTGGGAAACACCCACCCTCATTAAAGAAGCCCGGGGCTGGATTGACCCCTGCCCGCTGTGGGACGACGACGGCCGCGCCTACCTCGTGCACGCCTTCGCCGGCAGCCGCGCTGGCATGAAGAGCATGCTGGCCGTGAGCCCCCTGAGCCCCGATGGCCTGCACCTGATTGGCGACGACGCCCTGGTGTTCGACGGACACGCTGCCCACCCCACTATCGAGGGGCCAAAGTTCTACAAGCGTCACGGCTTCTACTACATTTTCGCGCCGGCCGGCGGCGTGGCTACCGGCTGGCAAACCGTGTTGCGCGCCCCCAGCGTGTGGGGTCCTTACGAGGCCCGCGTGGTGCTGGACCAGGGCAAAACCACCATCAACGGCCCGCACCAGGGCGCGTGGGTAGATACGCCGGATGGCAGGGAAGACTGGTTTCTGCACTTCCAGGACCGGGGGCCGTACGGCCGGGTGGTGCACCTGCAGCCCCTGAGCTGGGTAAACGACTGGCCCGTTATCGGCGAAGATGCCGACAACGACGGCCGGGGCCAGCCCGTGCTGCGCTACCGCAAGCCCCGCGTACCCGGCCCGCCGGGGCCGCCCACCGCCCCGGCTACTTCCGACGAGTTCGACGGCCTGACCCTGGGGCCGCAGTGGCAGTGGCCGGCCAACCCCCAGCCCGGCTGGGCGCTACCCAACGGCCCCCTGGGCTACCTGCGCCTCAATGCCCAGCCCCTGCCCGCCGACTTCAAAAACTACGGCCAGGTGCCCAGCCTGCTGCTGCAAAAGCTGCCCGCCGAAGCCTTCACCGCCACTGCCAAGCTCACCTTTGCCGCGCGCGCCGATGGCGAGCAGGTGGGCCTCATTATGCTGGGCCTCGACTACGCCTACCTCACCCTGAGCCGCCGCGGCAGCCAGTGGCAGCTGGCTCAGGCCACCTGCCACGATACCGACCGCGGCAGCCTCGAAACCAGCACCGTGCCTCTCACGATAAACGCGCCCGCCAGCGGCATGGTGTACCTGCGGGTGCAGGTAATTGCCGGGGCACGCTGCCGCTTCAGCTACAGCCTGAACGGCGAGCAGTTCGAGCGCGTGGGCGACGATTTCCAGGCCCGCGAGGGCAAGTGGGTAGGTGCCAGCATGGGCCTGTTTTGCAGCCGCGCGGGCTTCAGCAACGATGCCGGCGGGGCCGACGTAGACTGGTGGCACGTGACGCCGTAGGGTTTGGGGATGAGTTGGCGGATAATTGAACGTCATGCAGAGCGCAGCGAAGCATGACGTTCAATTACCCCCTCACCCTTCCGACGACATCTCCAGCAGCTCACTTTGCCATAGCAACTGGCTGCTGCTGATAGGATAAGCCACGCCCTGGCGCAGGGTTTCGCGCACGGCTTCGAACAGGCCCAGGTAGTTGCCGGGGGCAGCCGGGGTGCGCACCGTGCGCAGCTGGCCCTCGGGGCTGGCCAGGGTGAGGCGGCCTTCCTGGCCGGGCTGCTCGTGGCCGAAAGCGGGGTCGGTGGGCAGCATTCCGGCCAGCAGCTGGGCTTCCTGGGGGTCGGTGCGGTCTTTCAGGAAGCTGCCGCGGGTGCCGTGCAGCACGTACGACGGGCCGGGTGCCGCTACCAGCAGGCTGGAGGTGAGCCACACGCTCAGGCCGCGCGGGTAGCGCAGGTGCAGGCTGAAAAAGTCGTCGACGCGGGTGCCGGGGCGGTGGCGGCTTAGAGTTTTGGTGGCGCTCAGGGGGCGGCCAAACAGGCTCAGAGCCTGGTCGATGAGGTGGGGGCCGAGGTCGAAGAGCAGGCCCGCACCGGGGCCGGGCTCCTCCTTGAATTTCTTGGTGTGCAGGCCGGGCTTGTAGCGGTCGAAACGGAAATGGACTTCGATGAGCTGCCCGAGCTGCCCGCTTTCCACCACCCGGCGCACGGCCTGGAAGTCGCTGTCCCAGCGGCGGTTCTGGTAGGCCAGCAGGTGGCGCTTTTGCTCGTGGGCCAGGGCCAGCAGCCCCTGTAGCTCGGCCACGCTGGTGGCCACCGGCTTTTCGAGCAGCACGTGCTTGCCGGCCGCCAGCACCTGCCGGGCCAGCTCGACGTGGGTATTGCTGGGCGTGTTCACCACCACCAGCTCCACGCTGTCGTCGGCCAGCAGCTCGGTGGTGCTGGAGTAGCGGCGGATGCCGGGGTAGTCGAGGTGCATGCGCGCCTCGGTGCGCTCGACTACGCCGTAGAGCTCGAAACCCGGGTGCGCGGCCAGAAACGGGGCCTGAAACAACTTGCCCGACATGCCGTAGGCCAGCAGGGCGGTGCGAATGGGGGCAGTGGACATGGCAGCAAGTTAGCGCCGACAGGACGGGTTTCCAGCAAGGGTTGGAATGCAAACTTCAGCTTCGCGCTCCTTCGGTTCTAGCGCGCCCTACTGCCCCACTGCCCCTACTGGGCAAAGTGGCACAATGCCGGGGTCGGCAAAAGGGACGTATCAGGGAAAATTATTGATAATCAAAAGGTATTGCTTTCGCGGCGCGTTGATTGTTAAATTGCTTTTTTGATTCTGCCTAACTTGTGACGAATTTTTACTTTGCCGGGGGCACTATCCTTCGGGTGAAGCGTTTGCGTTGAGCAGGCAACTTCCGGGTAGCTGATGCGCCGACCGTCGGCGCGCCGGCTGCGGCCCACGGTTCCGGCCCGGCTCGGGGGGCTTCCTTTCCATTGGTGTGCACGTTTATTCTATGAAGCAATTTCTCATTATTCTAAGTTTCTGCCTGGCGATGCTGCCCGGAAGCTGGTCGGCGGTCCGGGCGCAGACGCCCGCCCCGGCGGCCGGCGCGCCCGCTGCCCCGCGCTACCAGCCCGGCAAGCTCTCATCCAACCCGGCCCAATATATCGAAGACGTGCAGGCCATGATGGCCAGCACCAACAATTCCGGCGCGCGCGTGGTGGCCGCCCGCCTCAAAGAGTTGTGGGCCTCCAACCGCCTCACGGCCTCGCAGCAGGCCCTGATTGTGAGCATTTCGCAAACCATGCTGGCCAAGCACTTCCGGCCGCGCCCCCACTTCGAAACCCTGTTCAACACCCTGGTGAACGGGGCGCGGCTGGCCGCCCTCAGCGACCAGCAGATGGACCAGCTGCTCGACGTGCTGAATAAGACCCTGACCAACGAAGCACCCGAGGAAACCGACCGCTTCCTGGTGAGCACCAACCGCTTCTTCAACGGCGGCTACCTCTACCGCACCGGCTACAACACGCTGCGCGCCCTGCACGGCACCATTTCGTTTGCCTACACGCCCCTGGCCGCGCCCGTGAGCAATCTGGAATTCGGCGCGCCCGCCCCGGCTCCCAAGGAAGCGCCCCTGCCCGCCGCCCCCAAAGCGGCGGCTAAAAAGCCCACCGCCAAAGCGGCTCCCAAGCCCGCCGCCAAGAAAAAATCCAGCAGTAGCGGCTGGGACTCGGCCGATTTGTGGTCGTCGCCGTCGAACAGCGGCTGGGGCGACGACGATGGCTGGGGCAAGCCCGCCAAAAAGCCCGCCGCGCCCGCCAAAAAGCCCACCGCCAAAGCCGGCGCGCCGGCCGCCAAATCGCCCGCTGCCGCGCCGGTAGCCAAGAATTCCGACTTCGATACCCCGGCGGCTTTCACGCCCTCGGCCCTGCCCTACGACGAGTACACGCCGCCGCCCGTGCGTGGGCCGGTGCTCCAGGTGAAGGATGCCGACCTGCTGCTGGCCACCACCGGCGACTCGGTGGTTATCCGGAAAGTGAGCGGGGCGGCCGTGTTCAACTCGCACCGCTTCGTGGGCACGAGCGGACAGTTCACCTGGTCGATTCACAGCAACCTGGTCACGGCCGACCTCGGGCCGTTCGACTTCGACATGAACAAGCCCGAGTTCACGGCCCAGCCCGTGACGCTGACCTATCCTTACCTGCTGGAAGCGCCGGTGAAAGGGGCCCTGAGCTACAAGAGTCTGCACCGCAAACCGGGGCAGATTGATACCGGCTACCCGCGTTTCATCTCGCTCACCAACGATGCCCGCATCAAGAACCTGGGCCAGAACATCCAGTACCGCGGGGGCTTGTCGATGGCCGGCTTCAAGGTGCTGAGCGCGGCCCTCGACGGCTCGCTCTCGAACCTGACGGTGAGCTTCGAGAACAAGCCCAAGTTCCGGGCAGCCTCGCGGGCCTACGTGCTCGGCGACTCGGTGATTACGGCCAGCCGGGCCGCCGTGACCATTTACGAGGGCGCGAAGGACTCGCTGACGCACCCCGGCGCGCAGCTCAAATACTCGAAAAACAAGCAGCAGCTGAAGCTCTCGCGCGAGGACGGCCTGTATAAAAATACGCCCTACAGTGACTCCTACCA
>JALYUI010000703.1 GCA_030853845.1 Bacteroidota bacterium
TGCCCCAGCAGGGGGTCCTGCGGAATGTAGACGCGGGTAGGGTTGGTGTGCAGAATGCCGGCCGCCGTACCCAGGGGCGGCAGGGCAAACGATGCATACGGGTGCTGGGCCGAAATCTGGTCCTGCAGAATATCTTTGGCAAAGCCATTGCGCAGGGCCTCGGGCAGCACGGCGGCGGGGTCCTTATCGATGCCGCGCAGCGTAAAGTTGTGGCCTTCCTCGTTGCGCACCTTCAGCGAAGCCGTTTGCTTGCCGCCGCCGGTTTTATAAGGCACCAGGCCGCCCTTGTCGTGGGCCAGGTCGAGCACCGGAAACTTCACGGGCGTGGCCCACTCCTGCCGGTAGTGGTCGCCCAGCAGCCAGTTGTGGAACTTGCCGTGCGCGTTGTAGCTCGGGTCGATGGCCACCGTTACGGTGCTGTCGCGGAAGTCGGGGCGCTGGGTGGGCAGCGCGGGCACCACCACCGCGTCCTTTTGCTTTTTCTTCTTTTTGCCTTTCGGGGTCTGGGGCGGAGCGGGCGCGGTTACGGTGGCGGCTACGCCGCCGGTCGTTTTGGCGTAGAGCGGGGTGCGGAACACCAGGCGGGCTTTGTCGCCGTTGCCCACCGGCACGTAGTATTCGGTCCACACCTCGCCGTCGTCGTAGTAGTTCACCCTGGCCCAGCCCTTTTCCTTGTCCGAAAACAGCGCCTCGCCCCCGTCGCCGGGCTTCACGTGCTGGGTTTTGCAGCCCGAGCCGCTCCCGATATAGTGGGTTGTGCCCTCATGGAAGTATTGCAGGTTGTGCTCGTGGCCGGCGGCGTAGATGATGTTGGGGTATTTGGCGAAAATATCGGTGAGCCCCTTCTTGTAAGCCGCGTAGGCCGGATAGGCTAAATCCTGGCTGATGCCGCCGTACTTGCGCGCAAACGGGTAGATGGACCCGATGACGGGCAGCGGCAGAAACGCGTACTTGTACACGATGCTGAGCGGAAAAATATGGTCGGCCAGCGTGAAGTAGCCGCCGTGAATGCCATCGGAGTAGAGCGGGTGGTGGGCCACCACCATGATGTTCTTGTCCTTGTTGCGGGCAATAATGTCTTCGAGCTGGGCCATGAACTCGGTTTCGTTTTCTATGCCGCAGCCGCCGCCCGCGCCGTAGGGCCGCTCGCTGGGCTGGGTGAGGAACCACTGCGAGTTGATGGTGATGAGCACCAGGTCGTCCTGGAGGCGGATTTCGTAGGGGCCGGGGCAGCCGTTGGCGGGCGTAATAAAGTCGCCGGTGTAGGAAAACGCGGCCGAGTCGTGGGCCATGTAGTTTTCGGCGAAGCGCTGCTCGCGCAGCACCTGCTCGAAGCCGCCTTTCAGGCCCTGCTTCCAGTCGTGGTTGCCCGGAATCATGTATTTCTCGCCGGCGTAGCCCCGCAGCACATCTATCTGGTCGCGCAGGCGGCGCTCGCCTTCCTTGCGGTCGTAGGCTCCCACTTCCGACAGGCCGAACTCGTACACGTTGTCGCCGAGGAAGATGGTGGTGCTTTTGGCCCCGGCTTCCATAATTTTCTTACGCAGGAAATTCAGTGAGGGCTCGCCGCCTTTTTCTTTGGGAATGGGGTTGCCCACGTCGCCAATCAGGAAAACAGTGTAGCGGATGCGGGTGCTGTCGGGTGGCAGCTTTTTTTCCCAGCCCAGGCCGCCGCGGCGGTAGTTGGGGCGTGATTTGTGCGGATTCTGGCTGGATTCGCCCTGGGCGAAGGTGCGAAAGGGAAAAGCCAGCGCCACCCCTAGCAACAGGAGCGCGCAATGACAGCGAAAAAATCGGGGCATAGAAAAAACGAATGGGCGGGGCAGCGGCCCGCCGCGGCGGATTCGGGCAAACTTACGACGGCCGCCGTTGCGGCCCGTAAGGGCCGTTACGCAAAGCACGGCAGTGCGGTTAAGGCCGTTTCCTAACTTACGCCCCCGGGTTCGCGTTCAAAGCCGGCCCGCCCATCGCCCGAACCGGCGTAGCTTCGCTCCCCTCTATGCAAGACCCAACTCCCGAATCGGCCGCGTCCGACGCGCCGGCCCCCGCGGCCCCCGAAGCGGCCCGCCCGGCAGCGCCGGCCGAAACACCCGCGCCCGCAGTGGCACCCGCTGCCCCTTTGGCCGGAACCCAAGCGGCAACCGTACCTATTGAAGCGGCTGCGGCCGATACCGTTGCCGACACCACTGCGCTGGCAGCAGCAGCTGCCTCGGGCCAGCCGGCAACTGCCGAAACCCCAGCGGCGGCGGTGACGGCCGAGCCTGTTAAAGCCCTAACGACTAAAGAAAAGGACAAGGCTACAGACCCCGACAAGCCCGCCAAAGCGAAGGCTTCGGCCCTGGTAAAAGCGGCGCAAGAGCACGTGGGCATCGAATTTGCCGGCCTGTCGCCCAAGCTTACGTATCATTCGCTCTTCCATACCGAGGCTGTGGTGAAGGAGTGCCGCACCCTGGCCCCCGCCGCCGGGCTGAGCGAGGAGGACACCGAGAACCTGCTGCTGGCTGCCTGGTTTCACGACACCGGCTACCTCGACGTGTACGATGGCCACGAGTACCGCAGCATGGAGCGCGCCGCCGCCTGGCTGGGCGGGCAGGGCATATCTGCCACGCGCAGCAAGCTCATCGAGGGCCTTATTAAGGCTACGCACCGCGATGTGACGCCCGACACCGAGCTGCAAAAGCTGCTCGTGGATGCCGACATGAGCAACCTGACCCGCAAGGACTACCGCTCGCGGGCCGAGCTGCTGCGCGCCGAGTGGGAGCTGGTGCTCAACAGCTTCTACTCGACCCAGGAATGGGCCGAGCTCCAGCTCAATTTTATGCTGGCCCACAAGTATTTCTCCGATGCCGGCAAGGAGCGCTACCGCAAAGACCTCAAAGACAATATTGAGAACCAACGCGACTACCTGAAGAAGAAGGGGAAGAAAGAAAAGAAAAAAATCCAGGAGAAGGGGGCCACCTTCGCCGAGCCCAAGCGCGGTATCGAAACCATGTTCCGGACCATGTATGGCAACCATGTGAAGCTTTCGGCCATGGCCGACAAGAAGGCCAGCATGATGATTCAGCTCAACGCCGTGCTGATTTCGGTTATTATCACCTACCTCGGGGCCAAAATGGGTAAGGCCGGCAACCTCGGCCCGCTCATGAGCAACAACCCCGTGCTGGCCATTCCCATCAGCATTCTGCTGGCCACGGCCCTGGGCTCGGTCACGACGGCCATTCTCTCGGCCCAGCCCGATGTGACGAGTTTCGACTGGCTGCGGCGCAGCCCCGAAATTGCCACCAACCGCCGCGTGAACCTGCTCTTTTTCGGGCAGTTCACCAAGCTCAGCCTCGACAACTTCCAGGGCGGCATGCACGAGATGATGCGCAGCAAGGACGCCATCTACACCAACATGCTGACCGACGTATACTACCTCGGTGAGGTCCTTTCGCGCAAGTACAAGCTGCTGCGCATGAGCTACACTATTTTCATGGTCGGGCTGATTCTCACGGCGCTGTCGTTCGGCATTGCCCTGCTGTATAAGTCGTAATAATCCCGGTCGATAACTTCTTTTTGAAGCTGCGTCAGGCTACTGGTTCCTTACCTTTGTGGTATGGCTGCGTAGTTCAACGGATAGAATAGGCGTTTCCTAAACGCTTGATATGAGTTCGATTCTCGTCGCGGCCACTCTGATTATCAGTTGATTACAAAGGGCTGCTTCCGTTCCGGAAGCAGCCCTTTGTGTTAGCCGGCCGTCAGTCCGGCTTCCGCCAGGCTCTGAATAAAGTCGCCGGGGAGTAGCCCGTGGTCGAACTCCCAATGGTGGTTTGGGCACAGCGCAATCAGATTGCTCAACTGGTTTACATCGGCCACAAAGTCGGTTGGCCGAAAACCGTTGATGGGTTTGATGTGGCAGATTTCATAGTGCGCCGCGTAGCCACAAACCGCGCAGGCTTGGGGCCGGCTGGACTTGCGGTATGCCACGCGCGCCAGACTGCGGATTTGCGCCGCGTATTGCTGTATGGCCTTCGCTTTTAGCTGGGACAGAGGCACCGTGTGCCAGTCGACAACGCTTGGGTTGCAGTCGTCGCAGGTAGTGCGGCGGGTGAGCAAAGCCGTGCCACAGTGCTTGCAGGTGCGCGCAACGCGCAGCCGGCTGGGATGCTTATGGCCGTTGACGCGGTTGGCGCACGAGCGGCCGCAATACTTGGGGTTGGCCGTGGCAGCCCCGCAATGCAGGCAGTTATTCATGGCCGAAACTACGGATTGGCGTTAAAATTCAGTGCTAGCACTGATTGGTACGTTCCGGCGGGACTCTACTTTTACCCCCAGCCACACCCGAGCTTCTTTACCGGGGTTAATGCCCGGTCTGAAGCGCGTTCGCGGAGGCCTAACCGCCTGTTTATCCATACCCTAACTTCTATGAAACTCCGCGCTACTGCGGCCCTGCTGGTGCTGGGCCTCGCCGGGGCCTGCGGGCCGGGCCAGCACGCCGAAACGGGCCAGGCGGCGGCCACCCTCGAACACGCCGACCGGGGCGGGGCCTACGACGCACCCGCCGTGGGCAGCTTCCCCAGCAGCGCCGCCGTGGTGAATGGCTGGGTGCACGAGCAGGACATGCGCGCCATCCGGGCACACGCCTGGGACATCTGGCGGGCCATCAACACCACCGCGCCCGACGGACGGCCCATCTGGGAAAACTGGTACTCGGGCGATGAGCTGTTTGAGCACGACGGCGGGCCGCGCCGTACGCTGCGCGACTTCCAGTTGCCGGGGCAGTTTTTCCACGCCTCGGCGGTGCATCGCAGTAAAATTCCGGTCGACCTGAGCCGGCGGCCGGTGTCGTTCAACCGCTACTCGCCCAGCCTGGCCGCCTACATCTGGAACCACCGCCTCTACGACACGGCGGCCCTGGGCCAGATATACCGCCGCTACGAGCGCGCCCACACGCCCCTGGCCCAGCGCGGCCTGCTCACGTCGAAGGACAGCACCGACAAGCAGTCGTTTGCCCTCAAGCCGGTGTTTCAGTTCATCAGCGGCGACTCGGCCTCGGTGATTCCCTACTGGGCGGGCAGCTCGCCGCAGTCTACCTCCAGCCTCGACAACCCCGAGCCGCACACCTGGCGGCAGTGCGTGATTGTAGACCCCACCGGCCGCCTCCAGCCGGGCACCACCGCCATCCGCAGCTGCAACGGCGAGCCCGCCCGCGCCTGGCCCGTAGTGGCGCTCAAGGACTTTTACCACTTCCGCATCACGGCGGCCGAAGCGGCCAATTTCAGCGCTTTTGCCGACAGCTCGGGCGACGACCTGGGGCGCGGCGTGCAGGGCGACCCCGCCGCCGTGAAGGCGCTGGTGAAAGCCGGCAACTACGCCCTGCTCACCGGCATGCACGTGACGGGTAAGGAAATCAGCAACTGGACCTGGCAGACGTTCTGGTGGAGCCCCAACGGCCACGACCCCGTGTTTGGCGACGACCGGCCCAAAAGCCTGCCCGCGCCCTTTCGCAACTACAACATGCTGGCGGCCTACTACATGGTGGCCCCGGCCAACACCCGCACCGGCGGCCAGCCCCTCATCGTGTTCAACCCCTACCTCGAAACCAACCTGACGGGCTATCTGAAACGCGGGCAGGACTCGACCCAGTGGTTCGGGGTGTTTTCGAACTGCATGAGCTGCCATCGCATGGCGGCCTGGCCCAACAACCAGTACACCTCGGGCGGCTACGTCGACCCCGGCGACCCGGACTTTTTCACCGGCAAGCTGAAAACCGACTTTCTCTGGTCGATTCCGACCCGCGCCCACCGCGTGACGGCCGCCCAGCACCAGAAGCGCCGCCTGCGCGGGCTACCGGCCCCGCCCCTGCCGTAGGCCCCGACGCTTAAATCTCCACTGTTCACCCTTGTCTTTATTACTGATGAAAAACCTGTATTTCTGCTTGCTAGCGAGTGCCTTGCTGCTGGCTGGCTGTAACACGACCACCGACAAGCGGCAGGAAACAGCCGCCGCCACTACCCCGCCAGTAGCCGATACCACGGACTTCAACATTGCCATTGGCCCGCTGCCGCCCCGCGAAGCGCCCGCCAACGCCACGCCCCAGCAGCTGGCCGAGTTTGCCTGGGGCGAGTTTTTCGCTCTGAACTGGCAGGCTTCGTACCCCAAAAGCCACCGGCGCGACGACCCCGATACCAGCTGGAGCTTTGGCAGCCCCGGGGCCTTCCCGCCGCTGGTGGTGTGGGAAACCTTCGCCCACCGCACTGAGCTGCGCCCGGCCGAGCCCAAGAATGACACGACCACCTCCAGGATGCAGCCATTCGACAGTATACCGCACTACCGCTTTATTACACCTGTTGGCCCCTACCTCAGCCCCGGCCCCCGGCCCAGCTTCACGCTTTTCGATAACCTCGACGAAAATAACGAAATTGGCTCCTGCGACGTGTACGGCCAAATAAACCAGCCCGATGGCAAGAATATGGTGCTTTACCAGGCCAAGGTGAACCGCGTGGAGTACGACTACATCCTGCACAACTTCGGCACCAATGCCCTGCTCAAAAAAGCAACCAAGGCGCAAACAGTAAGCATTGCCAAAGACACGGCCTACTACAAGGGTGGCCGGGGCAAAAGCACCTGCGACTGCCCGCCCGGCGTTATCTGCCTGCCCTGCGGCAGCGAGGCCACCAACCAGGGCACCATCGAAATCAAGAGTGCCTGGCGGCAGCTTACCAAGGCCGACGATGCGTCGAAGTTCCTCACCCGCCGGGTGATTTACTACCGCCATAGCCCCAATCCGAAGGATAAGACTATCTATTACGACAACGCCACCTTCGCCCTCATCGGCCTGCACATCATTCACAAAACCGTGAACTACCCCAATTTCGTGTTTGCCACCTGGGAGCATGTCGGCGTAGAGAACGACAACATGGGGCTGGCCCACCTCGATGCTGCCACGGGCACCAAGGAAATAACGGGTATTCATCGTTACCAGCGCCAGCATGCCATCACCGGTATTGCCAACCAGGCCACGGCCGCCGCTCACCGCAAGCTGCGTGCCCTCAACCCGCAGTCGGTGTGGCTGAACTACCGGCTGGTGGGGGTGCAGGGTACGCCGACCAACGACTCGACGTCCACCAATTTCTTCCTGGCCAACTACGTGGTCGAATCGGATAGCACCCTGGCAGGTTTCCACGGCAGCGGCATCGGCCAGCCCCACGACCACGGGTACAACAGCCTCTATCGCGGCAACCTGCTGTCGATGGGCGGCTGCCAGGGCTGCCACGGCGTTGCCCAGATGAAACTGGGCACCGATTTATCCTTCCTGCTCGACCAGGTAGGCAAGCCCGTGAACTTGCCGGATGCCGACAAGAACTCGCACAACAAGCTGAATCGCTACATTCAGGCTACGGCTCCGCGCTAGTCGTCGCCCGACTGCGCTGCCGCCTCACGGCCGCCGCCCGGTCCCACGC
>JALYUI010000727.1 GCA_030853845.1 Bacteroidota bacterium
CTCTTAAATAATGGCGCTCTACCGCAACAAAATTATTGATTTCGAAGGCCGGGCTTACGAGGTGTTCTGGACAACTCAGAATGCCCAGCACGTTTGCCAGAATCTGTACGTTGGCGATTTGCTGCACGACCTCGACCACGAGGCCGTGGTTCGGGCGCTGGATGCGTACGAGCAGGTAGTGGAATTTACGAAAGGCCGCTACGTGTTTCTGAGTCGCTATGCTGGGCGTCTTTACGAAATTCACGTACATTTAGAAACAGGTACTGCTAAGCGGCCCGGCCGATGCACCATCAAAACATGCTACCGGTCGAATAAGCAGCAATACATTGAGTTATTCAGGTCATAAGCGGCGTATACTTAGCATTACAATGAAAACTATCATCGCATTGAATCAACAAGGTAAAGCGCGGGCGCGTACGAGCAATCAGCGTAGCTTACCTGCAATTGCAGTGGCCGAAAAGGAATATGTTGACCCATTCCTTTTTGAAACGGGCTATTTTGAGAGCCGGGAAGAATATGAAAAATTGAGCCGAACTGCGAAAATCAGAAAGCGCCTCAATGCTTGAGAAGTCTGAGTAACATGAAAAAAGCCCCACCAGCCGCCCGGCCGATGGGGCTTTTTTCATGCTCAACCGGCCAGCCTCTATGTTTTGCCCGCGTTATGCCTACATTTCGTAGCCAAGACGGGCCATTGGCCGTACTTCGGGCATCCTCCGTTCTTTACCACCCCACACCTTATGAAGATTGTTGACCTCCGCACCATGCGCGGGCCGAGCTATTGGTCTGTTAAACAGTTCAGGCTGATTGTTGCCAAAGTGGATTTGCAGGAATTTGCCGGGCAGTGGTCGAACACCGTGCCGGGCTTTGCCGGGCGGCTGCTGAAGCTGTTTCCCAATATCGGGCAGGGGCAGCCCAGCGGCATGAGCGGCAAGCAGGCCGCCAAGCACCAGCCCCTGACCGAAGAAGCATTGATAGACGGCGAGCCCCTGGGCCACGTCATTCAGCACGTGGCGCTGGAGCTGCAGCGGCAGGCGGCCATGCCCACGTTCTGGGGCAAAAGCTACCCGGCTCACGAGGCCGGGCTGGAGTACGTGGTGGTGGCCTACCAGGAGGAGCGAGCCGGCCGCCGTGCCCTCGAAGCCGCCGTCGACATTGTGGAGGCCGTGTGCAAGAAGGAGAAAGTCGACCTGAAACCCATTGTGGCCGAGCTGCACGAGATTCGGGAGGACGAGTTTTTCGGGCCGAGCACCTACAGCATCGTGGCCGAGGCGGCCTCGCGCAACATTCCCTACATCCAGCTCAAGAACACCAGCATTATTCAACTGGGCTACGGCGAGAACCAGCGCCGCATTTGGGCCACCACCACCAACCTGACCTCGCACGCGGGCGTGGAAGTGGCCGGCAATAAGAACCGCACCAAGGCCATGCTGCACGACGGCGGCGTGCCCGTGCCGCGCGGCAGCACCGTGTACTCGGAGGCCGGCCTGCGCGATGCCATCGACGAGCTGGGCTTCCCCATCGTGACCAAGCCGCTCGATGGCAACCACGGCAAGGGGGCCACCATCCGCATTATGAACTGGAAGGATGCCGCCGAGGGCCTGAAAGCCGCGCAGGTGTACTCGCGGGCCGTGATTGTGGAGCAGTTCATCGAAGGCTTCGATTTTCGCCTGCTGGTGGTGAACGGCAAGCTGATTGCCGCCGCCAAGCGCACGCCGGCCGCCGTGGTGGGCGACGGCAAAAGCAGCATTCAGCAGTTGATTAACAAGGTGAACGAGGACCCGCGCCGGGGCATCGGCCACGAAAAGGTGCTCACCAGCATCAAGGCCGACAAGCACACGCTGGATATTCTAAAGGGCCGCAAGCAGACGCTGAAATCGGTGCTGCCGGCCGGCGAAATCCTGTATTTGAAGAGCACGGCCAACATCAGCACCGGCGGCACCGCCACCGACGTGACCGACCAGATGCACCCCTACAACGTGCTGCTGGCCGAGCGCGTGGCCGGCATCGTGGGCCTCGATATCTGCGGCATCGACCTGATGGCTACCGACATTGCCGTGCCCCTGAACGAGAGCCGCGGGGCCGTGATTGAGGTGAACGCCGCTCCCGGCTTCCGCATGCACATTGCGCCCACCGAGGGCCTGCCGCGCAACGTGGCCGCCCCGGTGGTCGACATGCTCTTCCCGCCCGGCAGCACGGCCCGCATCCCGATTATTGCCGTGACGGGGACCAACGGCAAGACGACCACCACGCGCCTCATCGCGCATCTGGTGGCCGGCCAGGGCTACAAGGTGGGTTTCACCACCACCGATGGCATCTACATCCAGGGCGTGCAATTGCAGAAGGGCGACTGCACCGGCGGGCAGAGCGCCGAGTTCGTGCTGCGCGACCCGACCATCAATTACGCCGTGCTCGAAACCGCGCGCGGCGGCATGCTGCGCTCGGGCCTGGGCTTCCACACCTGCGACATTGCCGTGGTAACCAACGTGGCCGCCGACCACCTGGGCCTGCGCGACATTCACACCGTGGAGGAGATGGCGGCCGTGAAGGGCGTGCTGCCCCGCACGGTGCGCAAAAACGGTTGGGCCGTGCTCAACGCCGACGACGACCTGGTGTACGGCATGGCCCGTACCGTGGACTGCCGTGTGGCCCTGTTCAGCATGGACGAAAACAACCCCCGCATCCAGGAGCATGTGGAGGCGGGCGGCGTGGCGGCGGTGTATGAGGAAGGCTACGTGACCATTTATCGCAACAGCTACAAGCTGCGTATTGACCGCGCCGCCGAGTTTCCGATTACGTTCGAGGGCCGGGCGCGCTTCAACATCGAGAACTGCCTGGCGGCGGGGCTGGCCGGCTACCTGGCCGGGTTCGACAAGGACGCCATCAAGACGGCTTTCCGCACGTTCATCCCGTCGGGCACGAAAACGCCGGGGCGGATGAACATGTACAAGTTTCCGAAGTTCGACGTGATTGTGGACTACGCCCACAACACGGCGGGTATCACCAAATTTGCCGAGTTTATGGAGGCCACGCCGGCGACGCGCAAAATCGGCATCGTGTCGGGCCTGGGCGACCGCCGTGACGAAGACACCCTGGGCTTCGCCCGCATCGCCGGCCGCATCTTCGACGAAGTGATTCTGCGCCAGGACCAGGACCTGCGCGGCAAGTCGGCCGAGTTCCTGCGCGAAATCATGGAGCGCGGCCTGCGCCTCGACAAGCCCAAGCTCAAAATCACCTACATCGAAAACGAGCCCGACGCCATCGACCACCTGCTGAAGCACACGCCCAAGGGTGGGGTAGGTGTCATCTTCACCGAGAACATCACTAACACCCTGGCCAAGCTCGACGAGTTCGAAACCACGAATCCGGCCGGGTAGGGGCGGCGGCTGCTATCCATTGTAAAGTAGGGTGCGGGGACATGTTCCCGCACCTTATTTTTGTATCATCCCCTAACCAGCGCATTGCGCCACTTCCTTTCTTCGATGTTCAACTTTTCCTCGTTGCCACTTCCCGCAGCAGGGGTTCGCACTCTGCTGGCCCTGCTGCTCCTCACGTTGCGCCTGCCGGCGGCGGCCCAGGCCCCGGCCTGGCAGTCGGCGCGAGCCGTCGCGGCGGCCACAGCGGCGGCATCCTTTGCTAATTCGTTAGTGAGTGCCACCGCCGTCGATGCGGCAGGCAACGTATTCTTGGCCGGGCAATTCACGGATACGGTGGTGCTGGGAGGCATTACACTATCTAGTCTTGGAGACCATGACGTATTCGTAACCAAGTTCAACCCGACCATCAACCAGTTCGTGTGGGCGCAGCGGGCCGGCGGTCCAGGTGCCGATGTAGCCCGCGCTCTGGCTGTGAGCGGAACGAGCGTGTACGTGGCCGGAGATTTCGGCAGCACCACGGCGGGCTTTGGTGCTACTACCTTAACTAATACGGATTTTCGCTCAAGTGATATATTCGTAGCAAAACTCACGGACGCAGGCAGCACGGGCAGCTTTGTATGGGCGAAACAAGCTGGCGGCACCGCTTACGACCATGCTACCGCCCTGGCCGTAAGCGGCACCAGCTTGTACGTAGCGGGGTCTTTCAGCAGTTCCGCAATGAGCTGCGGTGCCATTATCCTGACCAATACGGGCTCAATTAACTCATTTGACGCATTCGTGGCTAAACTCAGCGATACGGGTAATACGGGCAGCTTTGTGTGGGCGCAGCGGGCCGGTGGCACGGGCAACGATTATGCCGCCGCCCTCGCTGTGAGCGCCACTAGAGTATACATGGCGGGATATTTCAACAGCTCCACGGCTACCTTTGGCCCCGTCACCCTGACTAACGCAAGCGCAAGTAATCCTAACGATGTATTTGTTTCTCAACTCATCGACGCGGGCAGTACGGGCAGCTTCGTTTGGGTGCAACAAGCTGGCGGCACCCAAGCTACTGCCCTGGCTGTGAGTGGAACAAGCGTGTATGTGGCTGGATATTTTGATGGCACCACAGCGAGCTTTGGTGCTACTACCTTAACTAACACGGCTTCGAACTCAAGCGATATATTCGTAGCCAAACTCATCGACTTGGGCAGTTCAGGCAGCTTCGTGTGGGCGCAACGAGCCGGTGGCCCTGGGTTTGACCGTGCCGATGCCTTGGCTGTGAGCGGCACCAGCATATACGTGGCCGGTGGTTTCTCTGGACCCACGGCAGCTTTTGGCAGTACCAGCTTGACCAACGTGGGCTTCTCCGATGTATTCGTAGCTAAACTTACCGATGCAGGCACGCTAGCAAGCTTCGTGTGGGCACAGCAGGCGGGTGGCACGAGCGACGAGTATGCCAATACGTTGGCTGTGAGCGGCGTAAATGTATATGTGGCCGGGCTTTTCTTTAGTTCCAGTGCTACCTTTGGTGCCATCACGCTTTCCGGGTCTAGTTCCAATCTCGGCTTTCTGGCCTCTCTCACCGACCCCACCCTGACCGCCACCACGGCCCCCACCGGCCCCCGCGAACCGGCCACCCTCTTCCCCAACCCGGCCCGCCGCACGGCCACCCTGCGCCTGCCCGCCGGCACCGCCCTCGCGCCCCTGACGCTGACCGACGCGCTGGGC
>JALYUI010000739.1 GCA_030853845.1 Bacteroidota bacterium
GCGCTGGCCCGGGCCGGGCTGCGGCCCCGGGGCGGGCCTTTTCCGGTGCAGAAGCTGGTATTGGCCCGCACTACGGCCACCCTCAGCCTGCACCAGCAACTGCGGCAGGCCGGCATCGAAACGCTGCTGCTGGCCGGCGAGCAGCGTCCCGGCGTGCCGGAAATTGCCTGCTGCCTGCGCGCCGACCACTCGGCGGCGGCCATCGCGCAGGCTACCGCCGTGCTGGCCGACCTGGCCCGCCGCACCGACTGGTTTTCTTCCAACCCTTCCGTTTCCTCCTCGCCATGAACCTGACTTCGACTCTTGTGAACCAGCGCCCGCCCCGTGCCCGCGCAACAGGCCCCGCGCCCGCCGCCGTGGCCATTCTGTACCCGAAGGTGGGCACCGTGCTGCGGGTGCCGCTGCGGCGCACCTCGGCCGGCGGCCCCAGGGGCTGCGAGCAGCACCCCGAGCGCCAGTTCATGGTGTGGTTCAACCGCATGACGGCGGCCCGGCCGGGCTTCCCGATGCAGATACGCAGCATCCTGCTCATCAGCGGCCGGCCGCTGTGCGCCAGCTGCCACCGGGCGCTGGCCACCTACCTGAGCCGCTACCACCTGGCCGATAAGCTACGGCTGCGTACCACCGGCCCGGCGGCAGGATGCGGATGCCGGGGCCGCTGCGGCTGCACCACCCAGCCGGGGGCCGACGCGGGTAGCCGGCACATGCTTTCGGCCTTGCTGCTCGACCAGCTGCTGGCCGACTCGGAGCTGGAAGAGGAGGGCTGGTGGCGCAAAGTCAGAAACCTGGGCCAGGCTGCCGTGCTGGCCGGGGCTACGCTTTTTCCGCCCGCCTTCCCCATCAAACCAGTGGTAGACATGATTTCGGCCGCTGCTGCCGCCGAAAAAAAGCGTCGCGATATCCAGCAGACTGTGGATGACAACACGCCTTCCAGCCGTCGTCCGGGTCAGGTGCGCGAATTGGAAAATCCGTTTCTGGCGAATGCGTTTTCGCGGGAGTTTGAGCTGGATAAGGAAAAGAAACAAGCGCTTAAGCAGCTGGTGGCCGGCGTGACGGAGCAGCTGCGCCAACCGCTGTACGAAACCAAAACCAAGCCCGGCCGGTCGGGCGACCCGGTGAAAGCCCAGGTAAACCGCAACACGGGAGCGGAACTCATTCGCAGAGCCAACAATATCAGCGCTCACCCGCAGCTGCGGGCCGCCGCTGCTGCCCAGGGCATCAATCCCAACGAATTGGCGTCCGCCCTAAAAGCCCACGGCAATTGGCTGATTGGCAAAGCCAGCCAGTCGAGACATAAGGAGCTGGAGTTGTTTTAAGGCAGTCAGAATCAATTTAACCGCAAAGGAGCTGGTGATGAACACGGCCGCCCAGGAGCAGATACCGCCGAGGACGGCCCCGCGCCCCGCGCACCGGTTTCTGCGGGAGCTACAGCAGCTGGTGGCCTTCCCCAGCATCAGCACCGACCCACACTATGCCGGGGCGGTGCGGGCCTGCGCCGGCTGGCTGGCCGGGCACCTGCGGGGCCTGGGGCTGGATGCGGTGCGGGTGTTCGAAACGCCCCGCCACCCCATCGTTTACGCCGAAAAGCGGGTGAGTTCTGCACTGCCCACGCTGCTCATCTACGGGCACTACGACGTGCAGCCCGTGGCCCCGGCCGCCGCCTGGACAGTGCCGCCCTTCGCCGGCCTCATCCGCGACAACCGCCTCTACGGCCGCGGCGCTTCCGACGATAAGGGCCAGCTCTTTACCCATCTCAAAGCCCTCGAAATCCTGCTGCAAACCGGCCGCCCGCTGCCGCTGAACGTGAAAATTCTGCTCGAAGGGGAGGAGGAAATCGGCAGCCCCAACCTGGGCGACTTCATCCGCCAGCACCGCCGCCTGCTGCGCGCCGACTGCGCCGTGATTTCCGATACCAACCTGCTGTCGGCCAACCAGCCGGCGCTCACCTTCGGCCTGCGCGGCAGCTTCAGCGCCGAGCTGGAAGTGCGCGGAACATCGGCCGAGCTGCATTCCGGCGTGTTTGGCGGGGCGGTGCTCAACCCGCTGCAAGCCCTGTGCGAGCTGCTGGCCGGCCTGCACGACGGGCAGGGCCGCATCACGCTGCCGGGTTTCTACGACGCGGTGCGCCCGCCCTCGCCGGCCGAGCGGGCCTACGCCGCCCGCCACGGCC
>JALYUI010000764.1 GCA_030853845.1 Bacteroidota bacterium
ATCCAGAGTATCTGCTCGTCGCATAAGCGGACCCGCTCGAATTCCGGAAGCAGAGTCGTAGCCGATTGGGTAGTCATAAACGGTAAATTCAACAGTCAGGAAGGCGAATTTCGGATTTCAGCGGCAGTATGCGCCAAGCGCTGGGCTGCCATTATAGCGCCGGCAGCACCGTGCCGCTCACCTCGCCAAACCCAATGCGCACACCGTCCTTTTCGGCGTAGCCGCGCATGGTTACGGTATCGCCGTCGAGTAGGAATTTGCGCTCCGAGCCGTCGGGCAGGGACAGGGGGCGGGTGCCGCGCCAGGCCAGCTCCAGCATCGAGCCCAATGAGTCGGGCGTAGTGCCCGAGATGGTGCCCGAGGCGTAGAGGTCGCCGGCTTCGAGGTTGCAGCCGTTGGAAGTGTGGTGGGTGAGCTGCTGGGCCATGCTCCAGTACATGAGCCCGAAATTGGCGCGGCTGAGCGTGGTTTCGGGGCCGTCGGCGGGCGTGAGGGCCACCTCGAGGTGCACGTCGAAGTTATGGTCGCCGCGCTGGGCCAGGTAGAGCAGGGGCGCAGGGTCCTGCACGGGGCCGGGCGTGCGGAAGGGCTCCAGGGCATCGAGCGTGACCACCCAGGGCGCCACGCTGCTGCCGAAGTTTTTGCCCAGAAACGGCCCCAGCGGCACGTATTCCCAGCTTTGCAGGTCGCGGGCGCTCCAGTCGTTGAACAGGCACAGGCCAAAAATGTGGCTCTCGGCGTCGTAGATGCTTACGGGCGTGCCCAGCTCGCTGCCGCTGCCCACCACGAAAGCCATTTCCAGCTCAAAATCGAGCTGGCGGCTGGGGCCGAAGGTGGGTTCAGTTTCGTCGGGGGCCTTGCGCTGGCCGCTGGGCCGGCGAATGGGCGTGCCCGAGGCCACAATGCTGCTGGTGCGTCCGTGGTAGCCGATGGGCAGCCAGCGCCAGTTGGGCAGCAGCGCGTTGGCCGGGTCGCGAAACATGATGCCCACATTGGTGGCGTGCTCGATGCTGCTGTAGAAATCGGTGTAGTTGGCGGGCTTCACGGGGCGCAGCATGCGCACCTCGGTCTGGCGCAGGAGGCAGTCGCGCACCGCCTCTTCGTGGTCGCGCAGGCGGGGCTCATCGTGGCGCAGCAGCTCGCTCACGCGCTGGCGCACGGCCCGCCAGGCCGGCCGGCCCAGCCGCAGAAAGGCATTCAGCGAGCGGCGGCGAAATACTTTGGGCTGCGCCTCACCCAGTTCCGAGAGGTCGGTGAAGAAGCCGTGCTGGCTGGCCGCGTACAAATCGAGCACATAGCCGCCGATGGCCACGCCCAGCCGCGGCCCCCGCTCGTCCGTTTCAAAAACGCCGAAGGGCAGGTTCTGAATGGGGAAATCGGAGTTGGGATGGATATCAATCCAGGAGCGGAGGGTGGGCGAATTCAGCGCGTTGGACATCGGGGCGGGGTGTTTAGGGAGGGTTGGGGAGGAAGTGTTATGTCAAAAGAACGTCATGCAGAGCGCAGCGAAGCATCTTTACCGCAATAGTAAACCCAATCGAAAGGATTACTGACTGCGGGCAAGATGCTTCGCTGCGCTCTGCATGACGTCCTTTTTGATAGATTGTTGAAGTTGAAGAATTACCCCAAACTGATTATCGGCCTGCTGCTGGCGCTGCTGGCGGCCTGGCCCGCCTTCGTGGGCGGCCAGGAAGCCGACTCTTCCGACCACGACCACAGCATCAGCGAGATGCTGGGAACCGGTCGGCCCAACGTGGCCCCGGGCTACTTTCTGTTTCCGATTGCGCCGGGCAAACCCAATTTCCTGGCCGGCAGCATGGGCGAGCTGCGCCCCAACCACTTCCACGGCGGCCTCGATATCAAGACCGGTGGCGGGGTGAACCAGCCCGTGTACGCCGCCGCCGACGGCTACGTGTCGCGGCTCAAGCAGTCGTCGTTCGGCTACGGCAACGTGCTCTACATCACCCACCCCAATGGGCTGACGACGGTGTACGGGCACCTCAACGAGTTCAAGGGCGCGTTTGCGGGCGAGCTGCTGCGCCGGCAGTACGAGAAGCAGACCTACGAGCTGGAGCTGTTTTTCGACAAGGACCAGTACCCGGTGAAGCGCGGCGAACAGGTGGCCCTGAGCGGCAACACCGGCGGCTCGGCCGGCCCGCACCTGCACTGGGAAGTGCGCGACGCCCAGGACCGGCAGTACAACCCCCTGCAATGGGGCGGCTTCCCCGAAATTCAGGACCACGTGGCGCCCACGCTGCAAGCCTTCGCGCTGGAGCCGCTGGCCATCGACTCGCGGGTGGAGCAGGTGTTTGCCAAAGCGCTGTTCGCGCCCAAGGTGCAGCCCGGGCCGGGCGTGGCCACTACCTGGGCCGATACCATCCGCTGCTTCGGTACGGTGGGGCTGCTGGTGCAGGGCTTCGATAGGTTCGACAATGCCTGGAACCGCAACGGCATTCAGCGGGTGAGCATGAGCGTGAATGGCCAACCCTTCTACCAGCACAATATCGACGCTATTCCGTTTCCGACGGGCACCCGGCAGGTGGCCAACTTCGTCGATTTCCTGTACCAGCACACCGAGGGCCGCACCCTGCAAAAGCTGTGGGCCGACGAGGGCAACGACCTGGCTCTGTACGCTGGCAGCGGCCCAACCAAAGGCCGCCTGACCGTGGATGCCGGCAAAATCTACACCGTGGACGTGACCCTGGCCGACTCTTACAACAACCAGACGGCCCTGCACCTGGTGCTGCGCGGCCAGCAGCCGGCCTACTTCAAAACCCGCGCCGCCACTGCCAAAAAGCCCGCCCTGCGCTTCGAGGTAACGCGCAACCTGCTGAAGGCCGTGGCCACCGACCCCAGCCCCGACTCCATCGGGGCCAACCTGGTGCTGCTGCGCGGCAACCGCCGCCTCGAAGTGCGCCCCAGCTACACCCAGCGCGGCGAAAACGTGTACCTCTACGACCTGCGCGCCGGCCTGCCCGACTCGCTGCGCTTCGGCGACATCACCAAAAAGTTCGACCGGCAGGTGCTCATTCCGGCCGGCCAGGAGTTCAGCTACGCCACCAACTACCTCAATCTGGCCTTCGGTCCCCAAACCCTGTTTAGCAACCGTTACCTGAGCACCGCCTACCGCCCCGAGCCCACCGGCAGCGGCTTTTGGACGGTGGGCTCGCCGCTCACCCCGCTCTACTACCCCGTCAGCCTCACCCTGAAGCCCGCCACCCCGCCCGCCGACCCGCGCCGCACCGCCATCTACGCGGCCACGCTGGCCGGCGGCAAAGCCTACGTGGGCGGCCAGTGGGATGAGCGGGGCCAGATTACGGCCGTGGTAAAGCAGTTCGCCTCCTACCGCATTCTCACCGATGTGAAGCCGCCGCAGGGTAGCCTCGTGGGGCGGCCCGGCGGGCAGCTGCTATTTCGGGTGGGCGATGATATGTCGGGCCTCGCCAGCTACCGCCTGCTTGTGGGCGGACAGTTCCGGCTGCTGCGCTTCGAGCACAAGAAAGCCCTGCTCTTCACCGTGGCCCGCGACACGCTGGGACCTCGGCTGCATGGGCCAGCGGAGCTGCGCCTGACCGACCAGGCGGGCAACGAGAAAGTGCTTGAGTTGAATTTGTAGCGTGGACTCTGCGAGTCCGCGCGTAGAACGAGCCTGAACTGACCATATCCCTCCAATCCAACGCGCGGACTCACAGATTCCACGCTACAGCCCCCCACTATGCTCCCAGAACCCGGCCAAACCGCCCCCGATTTCACCGCCCAGGACCAGGACGGCAACACCGTTTCCCTCGCCGCCCTGCGCGGCCGGAAAATCGCCCTTTACTTCTACCCCAAAGACGATACGCCCGGCTGCACTGCCCAGGCCTGCAACCTGCGCGACCACCAGAACGAGCTGAATGCCCACAATATTCAGGTTATCGGCGTGAGCATCGACGGCGAGGCGGCCCACAAGAAATTCGCCCTCAAGTACGACCTTCCCTTCCCGCTGCTGGTCGATACCGGCAAGCAGATTATGGAAGCCTACGGCGTGTGGCAGGAAAAGAAAAATTACGGCAAAACCTACATGGGCACCGTGCGCACCACCTTCCTGATTGACGAAAACGGCCTTATCGAGCGCGTCATCAAACGCCCCGATACCAAGGAGCATACCGCCCAGTTGCTGAAGTAACGCCGGCTGCGCTGCTGGCACTAGCAGCCGTTGTACGAGCCGCAACCGGTTGCAATGGACATTTCGAGCGGATTTGACCACTGCAACCGGTTGCAAGAGGCACTTTCAGGCGGATTTGGCCATTGCAACCGGTTGCAACGAGCCTTTCGAATGGATTTGGTCATTGCAACCGGTTGCGGCAAGCATTTCCGTACGGATTTGGTCACCGCAACCGGTTGCGACCAGCCTTTTCGTACGGATTCGTGCACCGCAACCGGTTGCAACCGGCAAAGCGAACACATTTGCCCCGCATACGCGCGTACCGGGTTTTGATGAGCGGCGCATTCTCCCCGGCCCGTACCTTTACCCACCGAACTCCAACCCCTCCGTCTTATGACCGATACCACCACCAAAACCGTCGAACACCCCGAACGCACCAACGACGAGCTCAAGGAAATGGCCGCCCAGGTGCGGCGCGACATTGTGCGCATGGTGCACGCCGTGAACTCGGGCCACCCCGGCGGCTCGCTCGGCTGCACCGATTTGTTCGTGGCGCTTTTCTTCAAGGTGATGAAGCATCACCCCAAGCCCTTTGACATGGATGGCAAGGACCAGGACCTGTTTTTCCTGTCCAACGGCCACATTTCGGCTACCTGGTACTCGGTGCTGGCCCGCTCGGGCTACTTCCCCGTGAGCGAGCTGAGCACCTTTCGTAAGCTCAACTCGCGCTTGCAGGGGCACCCCACCACCCACGAGGGCCTGCCGGGTATTCGGGTGGCCTCGGGCTCGCTGGGCCAGGGCCTGAGCGTGGCCTGCGGCGCGGCCCAGGGCAAAAAGATGAACGGTGACAAGCAGCGCGTGTTCGTGCTCATGGGCGACGGCGAGCTCGAAGAAGGCCAGAACTGGGAGGCCGCCCTCTACGCCTCGCACCACAAAATCGACAACCTCATTGCCATCGTCGACCGCAACGGCCAGCAGATTGACGGCTCGACCGACGAAATTGGCGGCCTGGGCGACGTGGGGGCCAAGTTCAAAGCCTTCGGCTGGCACGTTATCGAAGGCGACGGCAACCACTTCGATTCCCTGATTCCGACCCTCGAAAACTGCGTGGCTGCCGCCGGCAAAGCCAAGCCCGTCATGTTCATCATGGACACGAAAATGGGTTTCGGCGTCGATTTCATGATGGACGGCCACAAGTGGCACGGCATCGCGCCCAACGACAAGCAGCTCGCCGAAGCGCTGGAGCAGCTGAAAGTGGGCACCAACGCCGACTACTAGTGTGGCCGGCACCTCACGAGACCCCTCCGGGGCCCGGCCCCCCTCTCCCGCGGAG
This sequence comes from Bacteroidota bacterium, assembly GCA_030853845.1. GTDB lineage: Bacteria > Bacteroidota > Bacteroidia > Cytophagales > Hymenobacteraceae > Hymenobacter. Next base: position 5,478 of record JALYUI010000764.1, read on the forward strand.
AGGGGGGAGCCGAACG
>JALYUI010000785.1 GCA_030853845.1 Bacteroidota bacterium
TGTCGTTCACCACGCTCATGCTCGGGCCGTGCCAGGAGTTCATGGCTTGCGGGTAGCGGCCGGCTACAATCACGGTGGGGTGCAGGTGCAGGTGCAGGCCCAGGTGCGGGTGCTTCAGGCCCGAGCGAAGCAGCAGCGCCGGCGTCTGAATAGCCCCGCCGGCCACCACCACCCGCTTCGCCCGCACCGTGATGCGCACCTCGCGGCCATCGGGCAGGCGGTGCACGCCCTCGGCCCCGGTGGCCCGGCCGCCAGTAATGGTCACGCGGTCAATCTTGGTATCGGCCAGGATGCGCGCGCCGTGCTCGAAAGCAGTGAGCAGGTAGGTATTCAGGGTGCCCTGCTTGATGCCGTGAGCGTCGCCCAGGGTGGAGTAGCCCAGGCTGCGGAAGTGCTCGTCGGAGTCGTTGAGGCCCTTTTCGTTACGCGGAATCAGCTTCACCTCCTCGCCCAGCCTGGTCGAGCCGTCCCAGAGGGCCTGGTTCTGGCCGTTGTGGCGGGTGTAGTTGGTGTTTACGCCAATGGTGCGGGCCACGGCGTTGATGCTTTCCTTGAACTCCAGCGTAGTAAAATGGGGCGCGTTGTGCTCCCTGGCCCATTCCTGTAGTACGTAGTCGGGGGTGCGGAAGGCCCCGGCCCAGTTCACGGTGGTGCCGCCGCCCAGGCAGGAGCCGGCCAGGATGCCAATGCTGCCATCCTGGGTGGCGAGGGTGCCCTTGGCATCATAAAGCGCGCCGAGCATGTCGACTTCGCGCTGGGTAAAGTCGCTGCCGTGGCAGTAGGGGCCTTTTTCGATAACCAGCACATCGTGGCCCGCCTCGGCCAGCTCGCCGGCCACCACGCCGCCGCCCGCGCCGCTGCCAATCACCAGCACCTCGCAGTCGTAAGTCGTGTCGGTATCCGGCAGCAGCGTGCGGATGGGCCGGGGCGCATCTACGGGCCGCTCGTCGGGGCCGGGATAACCGAGGTGGCCCCAGGCGGCGGGCAGTTCGCTCATGCTGCCGCCGTAGTAGAGTAGCGTGCACAGCTTGCGCAGCGCCTGGAAGCCTTTGCGCAGCTGCGGCACGTTGCTGGCGGCCCAGCTTTGCAGCAGCTGCTCGCGCTGCGCGGCATCGAGCTTGCGGAACGGTTTCAGCGGGCCGAACCAGGTGAGGCCCAGCACCGGCTTCTCCATTAAGTCGAGCAGCTGGCTGAATTCGGCCTGCGCCCCGGCCGGCTGCTCCCGAATGGCTTCTTCGAGCTTAGCAAGGTTGAGGCCGGCCGAACCGGCGGGAATGCCCTCGCGCAGGGCGGGAACGAAGGTATCGGCCAGGGCCTGAAGGACGGCGGAGCGGGTGGGATTGAGCGAGAACATGGCAAGTAGGACGCCGCCTTTGCTGCGTCAGGGGCCAAAAGATAAGGGTTTTTCCGCAAAGTAGTAGGCGTGCCGAGTAGTTTGGGGCCGTCTTGGCTGCGTCGGACGTTGCCGGGTTGTTCCTTTGATGCGGAATTTCGTTAGCGCTTCCAACGATTGACGCAGTAAAGGCTGCGTGCTACATCCCACCAGCTGCGTGCTCCTTATGCCCAAGCTCATCCAAAGCCCCGAAACCCGGCACCGCATCTACTTCCAGGACTGCGACATGCTGGGCCACCTCAACAATGCCCGCTACTTCGACTACTTCCTCAACGCCCGCGAAGACCACAGCGCCGCCCACTACCAGCTGAACATGGGCGAGCTGGCCCGCGAGCAAAGCGCGGCCTGGGTTATCACCAAGCACCACATCAGCTACCTGAAGCCGGCCCGCCAGGGCACGGAGGTGCGTATTTGCAGTCAGCTCATTCACTTCGACAACTCCAGCCTGGTGCTCGAAATGCAGATGCGCAGCGACGACGGTCTGCGCCTGCTGGCCCTGCTCTGGTCGGAGCTGGCCTTCGTGACCATGCCCGCCGGTACCCGCACCGACCATTCCAATGGGTTGATGGACCTGCTCGACGACCTCGACGTGGACGGCGTGAGCTACGACCCCGACGGCTTCGATGAGCGCGTGAAAGAGGTGCGCCAGCAGCTGAAAAAGCTGCGGCGGGAGGCCTGATTTGTCATTGCTAGTGGAGCGCAGTGCAACGCGGCAATGACAGTTACCCGCCAAACGTATTGTCTCTGGTATTGGCGTCCATGAAAATGCCGCCGTCCAGCTTCACTGATTTCACGGCTTTGGGCAGGGTAATGACGGCCTGCTGGGGATTGGTGTGCCACACGGCAGCGGTCTGGTGGCGGGTTTCGTGGGTGCCATCGGTGTACTCCACCAGCATATCGAACGGGGCGACGAAGCCGCCCATGTTGTTCACCGTGACGCTGGTGCCCGCTACCGGACCCACGGCCAGGTCGATGTAGCCGTTGCTGAAAAACCAGCTGTTGAAAAACCAGTTCAAATCCTGGCCGCTGGCGCTGCTCATCGAGTTGAAGTAGTCCCACGGAATGGGGTGCTTGCCGTGCCAGCGGGCCATGTACTCGTGCAGGGCTTTCTTGAACAGCGCATCGCCGAGCATGTCCTTCAACGCCAGGTAGCTGAGGGAGGCCTTGCCGTAGGAGTTGTTGCCGTAGCCGGCGCGCAGCTCGCTGCTGGGCGTGATAACGGGCAGGTCCTCGGCCGTGGCGGGGTCGTGAATCCAGCGGTTGACGCGGAATTTCTTGTAGAACTCATCGGCTTTTTCCATGCCGTTTTCCTGGCGACCAATCAGCAGCTCGAACGTGGTGGCCCAGCCCTCATCCATAAAAGCGTAGCGGCTTTCGTTGATGCCCATGTAGAAGGGGAAGTAGGTGTGGGCAATTTCGTGGTCCTGCACCAGTTGCGCAAACTGTAGGTCGCCTTGGGGGCTGTCGTTCACCATCATCGGGTATTCCATGTCGGCAAAGCCCTGGAAGGCCGTCATCTTGGGGAAAGGGTAGGCCACGCCGGGCCAGTTGCCGGGGTTCGAGAACCAGCCCAGCGCGTACTGCCCGTTCTTCACCGAGGAGTGGAAATCCTTGGTGGAATCGCCGAAAGCAGCCTGCACGCTGGCGCGGCGCTTAGCGGGCGCATCCACCACCACGCTGGCGGCATCCCACACGTAGTGGTTGCTCAGGCCCACGGTCACGTCGGAAATGTCTTTGGCGGTCCAGACCCAGGTGTTGGTGGGGCTTTGGGCGGTGACGGCGTTTTTGGCCAGGTCGGCGGCGGTGGCAATGTGCAGCACCTCGTCGCTGGTCATGGACTTGGCCAGGCGCTTGGCCACGGCGGGCTGGAGCACCTGCCTGGGGTTTTGCAGGGTGCCGGTGGCCCACACGATGTAGTTGGCCGGCGCTTTCACGCGCAGGGTGTAGTCGTTGAAATCGTTGTAGAACTCCTTGCTGTCGACGAAGGGCAGGCGGTCCCAGCCGTTGTAGTCGTCGTACACCGACACGCGGGGGTAGAAATAAGCCAGAAAGTACGTGGTCTTGTCAATCATGCCCTCGCGCCCGCTTTCCAGCGAAATGGGGAAGTGCCAGCTAAACGCCAGCCGCACCGAGTCGTGGGGTAGCAGCGGTTTGGGGAGCCCCACGGTTTGGGCAGTGGCCGCGCCGCGGGCGGCGTAGGGCCGCGCCTGCCCGTTCACGGCGAACGAGTCAATGG
>JALYUI010000022.1 GCA_030853845.1 Bacteroidota bacterium
CCTGAAACTGCCGGCCCTCTCGCTGGGCCTGTGGCACAACTTCGGGGGCGTGGATATGCTCGAAAACGGTCGCGCCATCCTGCGGCGGGCCTTCGACCGGGGCATCACGCACTTCGACCTGGCCAACAACTACGGCCCGCCGCCCGGCTCGGCCGAAACGAATTTTGGCCGCATCCTGCGCGAAGACTTCGCCGGCTACCGCGACGAGCTGATTATTTCCAGTAAAGCCGGCTACCTCATGTGGCCCGGCCCCTACGGCGAGTGGGGCTCGAAGAAATACCTCGTTTCCAGCCTCGACCAGAGCCTGCAGCGCATGGGCCTGGAGTACGTCGACATCTTCTACCACCACCGCCCCGACCCCGACACGCCCCTGGCCGAAACCATGGCTGCCCTCGACCTCATCGTGCGCCAGGGCAAGGCCCTGTACGTGGGTCTCAGCAACTACCAGCCTGCCGAGGCGGCCGAAGCTTTCGCCCTGCTGCGCGAGCTGGGCACGCCCTGCCTCATCCATCAGCCCAAATACTCCATGTTTGAGCGCTGGGTAGAAGACGGCCTTTTGGATTTGCTGGCAGCCGAAGGCGTGGGCTGCATCCCCTTCTCCCCCCTGGCCCAGGGCCTGCTCACCGACAGGTACCTGCACGGCATCCCCGACGACTCCCGGGTGGCCAAAGGCGTCGGTTTCCTTACCGAAGACAACCTCACGCCCGAGCGCCTGGAACAAGTACGCCGGCTGAATGACTTAGCAAAACCCCGCAACCAAACCCTCGCCCAGATGGCCCTCTCCTGGCTCCTGAAAGATGAGCGGGTAACGTCCGTGCTCATCGGGGCCAGCAAGCCTGAGCAGCTCGACGACTCGTTGCGCTGCCTGGAGAACCTGACGTTTAGCGCGGAGGAGCTGGCGGCAATTGAGGGAATTTTGCGGGGGTAGCGAGGCAAAAAGCCCCCAGGCCGAGCGCAGTCGAGGCATCTTGCTCGCATTGTTGCAACGATTGGATTGCTACCACGAGCGAGAAGCATCCGCTGCGCTCGGCATGACGTGCCGGCTACTTCCCAATCGAGCCAATCTTGGGCTGAATCTGGATGATAAACCGCTTGTTGAGCGCCTCCTGGCTGCCGGTGTAGCGGCCGGCCCCGCGAAAGCCGCTGCCCGCCGCAATCACCTCCAGGTTGGCGGGGAAACGTAGGCCGGCCTGCTCCCAGAGGCGCAGCACGGCCATGGCGCGGTTGTAGCTGAGCTGGCGCACGGCGGGGCCGTCGAGGTTGTGGGGGTCGTTGGCGGGGTAGCGCAGGTCTTTGGCGGCGCGGCCTTCCACCACCACCAGGTACTGCACGTTGTCGTCGTTTTTTATCGACTGCATCTGGCTAAGCAGGAAACGGCCGGCCTTCACCAGCGGCTCCTGGGCCTCGTAGGGCAGCACGTCGCTCTTGGGCGCGAAGGTGACCGGGAATTTCAGCTCGTAGCGCTTATAGGTGGGGTTGTACTCGAAATAATTGCTTTCGAGACGCTTGAGGGCAGCTTTGATTTCGTCGAGCTTGCGCTTTTCCTGCACCTGCACCTTGAGGTCGTAAATGAGCTTGTCGTTGTCGCCCTGCTTATCCTTAAATAGCTTGTAGCTGAGCACGAACAGCACGAGCATGGTTAGAAACAGGGCCGTCATGAGGTCCACGTAGCTGGGCCAGAAGAAGTCCTTGTCCTTGCTCTTGCTCATATTCGGATGAGTTGTATTGGTTGAAATTGGTAGCCCGTCAGGCTGAGCGCAGCCGAAGCATCTCTACCGTAATAGTAAATCCTGCCGATTGAATTGCGCTCGCGGTAGAGATGCTTCGACAAGCGGACACCAGATGAGGCACGACATTCTGGGCGCTACTTCTTGCCCAGCACCGTGCGCTGAAACCAGCTCGGCTTTGTTAGTTCTTCCAGTACCTTGTTCGTCCGGTCTACCTGTTGCAGGAGCTGCTGCTGTAGCTGCGCATCGGTCAGCAGCCGGGCCTCCATCCGCTGCATGGCCTGCGCGGATAAGGCCGCCTGGCGCTCCTGGAGCACGTTGAGGTCCTTTTGCTGGGCCGGCAGCTGGGTGAAGGGGTTGAGGTATTCGGTGATTTTCTGGTAGATATTGTCCTGGTTGAGGCGGCGGAAATGCTGCTGCCACTGCTCGTGGGCGGCGCTGGCCTCCTTTTGCAACTCCTGGAGGCGGCCGTCGAGCTCGGCATCCATGCGGTGCACGCCTTCGCTCACGCCCTGGCGGATTTGCGCGCCCAAATCGACCAACAGCTTGCCGTGCTGGCTGAAAAAGGCCACCTGCTGGCGCAGGGCGTCGTCGTGCTGCTGCAAATATTGCGGCACGCTGGCCAAGCCCTGCTCCAGGGCGGTGAGGCGGTTGAGTAGCGCGCCGATGGTTTGGGCGGCCTCATTGCTGTGCACCACGGTGGTGTTCAGGGCCTGCTGGTAGCCGAGGAATTTTTCGAAGGTCTGGGCGCTTTCATCTACCCTATCGAACACCTTGATGGTGGCGTTGGCCAGCTCCGAGTAGCCGATTTTCTCCAGCTGCTCCAGGAAGCGCTTCTGCACGCTCACGTTTTCGGTAATGCTGGCGATGAGGGGCGTAAACTCGTGAATCTTGCTAAAAAAGTCGTTCTGAATCTGGCTGAAAAACTCCGCGTTGAAGGTATCGAGCACCGATTTCAGGTTGCTCATACCGGCCTGCATGTCGGAGTTCAGCTTGGGCAGCAGGGCCTTTTGCAGGAAGGTGTAGTAGGCGTTTTTGTTGCGGTCGCGCACGGCGCGGGCCTGCTTCAGCAGCTGGTTGCCGGCCAGGGTGAAGGCCAGCCCGAACAGGCTGCCAATCATGGCAATGAGCACACCGCCGAGGAAGCGCTGCACGTCGCCGTTGCTGAAGGAAGTGTCGGTATTGGGGTTGGCCGTCACGTCGGCAAAGGGGTTGCCCACCAGCGCCACCAGCCCGATAATGGCCCCGGTGAAGGTGCCCAGCAGGCCCAGGTACAGCGGCGTGGTTATCTGGGCCTGAATCTCGTCGTCGAGCGCCTCGGCGTGGCGCTCGGAAATATCCTTCAGGATGCCGAAATCGGCCGCCGCACCCCGGTTGTTCAGCAGATACTCATTGGTGTCGGTAATAATCTGACCGAATTCGGGCGAGGCATCCCGGGTCAGCAGCGCGTCGTACTGCACGTCGAAGTTCTTTTCGGGCTGGGCGGCGGTGTAGGCAATGGGCTGCACGGCCACCGCCCCCGCCACCGGGTACATATTCCGAATGTGCCCGACGAGCTGGCGGTTGTGCCAGAACACGTAGCCCTGCCAGGCCACCAGCGCCAGAATCAACAGTATTTCAAGTAAGAGCATAGTAGCTTGGTCAGATAATGGCCGAAGGTATCGCCCTTGCGTCAACCTCACCCCCTGACCCCCTCTCTAAAGAAGAGGGGGCACCGGTTCGTGAGGAGGATTCTTCGGCCAAAATCAGTAGGAGCAAGTCCGGTGCCCCCCTTTTTTGGAGAGTGGGTCAGGGGGTGAGGGTGAACGGCAGGGCTGGTTTAGCTCAGCGCGATTTCCGCCTTCTGCACCACGTGCCAGGCATCGTCGCGCTTTTCCAGCCGGCCGGGCTTGAGGTTGCGAATGGTGGTAAACTGCTCGGTGGGCGGCAGCTCGAACTGAAAAAACTCCTTCAGCTCGCGCACACCGTTGCCGATGATGCGCGACTGGTCGGCCTGTGGGCTGAACGAGAACTGCGCCGTTTCGGCCGCCGCATGGGGCAGCGTAATGAGTAGCGGCATCTGCGGCAGCGGGTTGGGCGTGAGCTTGCGGTGCTCGATGCTGGGCACGTCGGGGGCCGGGCCGTAGAAGTGCGTGGGGCCGTTGCCGGCCACCGGGGCCGAAGCCGCCGAAGCTGCCGCCATCGTTTCTCCCGTCGCAGCAGCCACGGGCGCGCTCTGGTCAATCAACTCCTGGATGGCAGGCGGCGTCGTTGGAGCTGGCCATTCAACAGTCTGGCCGGCTTCGAGGGGCTGGTCGTCGTCGGGCGAAGGATTGGGTGAGTTCGGGTTCATAGCGGAAGGGCGATTTGGTCCCGACGGCCCCGCACCGGGCAGGTTATCGGCAGCCGACGGGCGGGAATTGAAATTTGATTTATTTTTCTTGTGCGAGCCAGTGGCTTTTCCGGTGGGCTTGGGCACTCCCTGTACCGCGCGCATCGACTGGGCCGAAATGCCTTTGCCAGCGCCTTCACCCGGCGCAGCAGCTACCGCCCCGGCACCGGCAGAATACGGCGCGCCCGAAGTAACTTCTGACGCAGCAGATGCAGCCTCGCTGGCTGCTGCCGCCGCACCCGCCGCACTCGGCTCGGTGGCGGGACGGGGTAGCACCTTCCACATATTTTCGGCCGGCTTCCGGCGCGATGAGGCGGCCGGCTCACCTGGCACCTCTTCCGTTCGGAAACGCCCGGCGTTACCGGCTCCGGCCGAGCGGCGTGCCCACAGCCACGCACCCAGTACCCCGATAATTACGCCAGCCAGCACGCCCCACACGGTACCCCAACCCGCAGCTGGCGGCACAGGGGTGGCAACGGGGTTTTCAGCGGCCGCAGCCGGGGGCTTGATGGCGGTAGTTGGAGCAGTTGGAGCTGCCATTGTCGGAGCTGCCCCCGCCTGCCCCGCCCCGGCCAGGGAGGCTGCTTTGGAAGCATCAATGATTGAGTCAGCGACCGTCGAACCAACTGAATCAGCCGCCGCACCCTGCCTGACGCTCCCCGCAACCGACGAAGCGGCAGGCGCGGCAGTTCCGGCTGATGCATCAGCTGCCGGCGGCGTAGCTACCGGTGCGACTGTGCCTCGGGCTGAGCCTTTGGCCGAGCCCTGCGCCTTTGCCACCGGCCCGATGCCCGCCAGCAAAGCCGGCAGCGCCAGCACCAGCAGCAGCCGGCGACCCCAGCGGGAACCACCAGCCGGCGGCAGCTGGCGCGGTTCGGCCGCGTTGCTAGTTGAGCGGCTGCGCGTCATGAAGCACCTTGGATAGCTCATACAGGGCGTTTTTGAACGGCAGGAAGAACAGCGTTTCGGGAATCGTGTCGCCGTCGCGCAGCACGTCGGCGTACTGCTGCCGGTATAGGTTGAACGAGTCGCCAAGGCTGCGCTCCAGCGTGGTCATCACCAGGCCGGGGTCGTTTTTCACGCCCAGGTCGGCCTGCACGCGCTTCAGGTCGGGGTCTTCGAGCAGCAGCTTCAGGCAGGCGCGGGCGTTGCTCAGTACGGCTTGCTTGATTTCATCGGTCACGGCCGCAGCTTCGAGGTGGTGTTCGCCCTGGTCGGCCTGCGGTTTCTCCGCATCCGGCGCAACGCCCACGGGGCGCACCATGGGCGGGTCCTGCGGAATCTGGCCGGTGGCCAGCACGCCGCCGTTGGCAGTGGTTTGCTTGGGGTCGTCGGCCAGCTTGATGCGGAAATCGGCCGGCACAGTCTGGCCAGTGGCTTTCTCCATGATGAGGCGGGCCAGCTTCTCCACCGGCTGAAGGTTGGAACCGGCCGCCAGCAGGCGGATGTAGAGGCTGCCGCGCCCAGTGAAGCACAGGTAGCGCGGCAGCTGCTGGCCGTTGGCCACCGTCACCTGCGCCACGTGGTAAATCAGTGCGCCGAAGTGCAGGTAGAACAGCACCCGCAGGTGCTCGGCCCGCAGCAGCCGCTCGCTGAAACCCAGCAACTGGTCGTAGCTGAAAAGGAAGCTGGCCACGTCTTCGGAGCCGAAATTGTCGGTGCCCTCGGCCACCAGCACGTATTCGCGAGCCCGGCGGGCGGCGGGCGAGAGCACCGCGCTCTGCACCCCGGCCACGCCGAAGCGCACGAGGCCGTTGTCCTTTGCGCCGCGCACTTCGGCCCCGCCGTCGCCCCACAAGTCATTGCCGGCGAAGCGGAACGAGGTGCTCAGCACCGGCTTGCGGTCGGCATACAGCAGCACGTCGGTCGTGCCGCCGCCGATGTCGATGAAGGCCGCGTTTTCGCCCGGCCCCAGCGTCACGATATTGCGGCGGGTGAGGTAATAGTACGGGGCGGTCGATTCCACCATGCAGGGCATGGAGTTGGTGGTCTTAAACACGTCATGAAACAGCGTATCCCACTCGCGCTGGTAGAGGTTACGCTGGTAAGTCGAGAAGCTCAGCGGGGCAAACCAGGTGATTTGCGTAGCCGCGAGGTTGCCGCCATTCAGGGCCACTTTGGCGCGGCACAGCAGCAGAATTTCCTTGAAAAACGCCCGCACCCGATTGGTATTGGCGATGTTCAGCGAATTATCCCACTTCAGATTGGTGTGGTAGTTGGGCCGGCGCTGCTCCTCGGTGATGATGCCGAACGCCACGTTGATGTTGCCGAGTACGCTCAGTTCCTGGGTGGCGTAGTTGGCCGCTTCGTAGGTGGCGGTGCGGGCCGGAAAGGCGTAGGGCGAGCTGTCGGCCCCGATGATGGGCGGCACGAATTCGCGCTCCTGATACTGCTGCCAGCGCTTGATTTGCACGAAGTTGGCCGGGTCGTCGTCGATGCCGCGGTACAGGCGCTCGTAGGCGGTGCGGTCGGGCTCGGCGGTGCTTTTTTTCAGCAAGGCCACTGGCGTATCACTCAGGCCGAAGCTGAACGGCTTGGGCTCCTGGCCGGGGCTATCCTGCATGGCCACGTGGGTGTTCGTGGTACCGAAATCGATGGCGAAACGGTACTCCTTGGTACCCTGGCGCACTTCCGGCCAGCGCGGGATGATGAGCGCGCGGCCCTCGGCCGGAGCCGGGTTCAGCACTTCGAGGTAGTCGAAATGAGTACCGCGTACTTCGAAGTAGGTGCTGCCCTCGTCCTGACTGGTTTTGGGGGTGCGGTCGTAGCGGGTGGCGCTCTGGTCGGTGCCGGTTTCGCTCAGCTGGTGGCCGTTGGCCCAGAATTTCAGGTCTACTTTCTTGGTCACCATGCTCGGGTCGATGTTATTGGCATCCACCAGCATCACTTTGTAGAAATCGTTGTACTGCGGCGCGTCGGCCACCTTCACGAACGGGAACACCGACAGCGCCACGTTGGTCACCCGCAGACGGCCCATATTGTCACCCTGCGGATTATCGTAGTAGGCGCGCTCATAATCCACGTAGTCGCCGCCGCTCACCGGCACCCGTAGCTTCACCCGGATGCAGGCCGATTCCAGCTCCAGCGAGAGGTGCTCGGCCAAATCCGCCTGCGTGAAGTAGTCGAAATACATCGGCTTGATGGGCAGCAACGGCCAGCTGCTCGGCCGGAAGCCGGGCGCGATTTTCAGGTTGCCGCAGAAGAACCGCTCGACGTCCACCTCGTAGGGCACGGCCAGCAGGGTTTCTTCCAGCAAGTCATTGATGGTCAAGTACGGATACGGCAGCTCCGGGCCGGGCAGCGTGCGCTCCTTCAGGGGCCGGGCATCGGCGGCTGGCACGGTGGCCCCGCTGTCGGCAAACAGGGTTTCGTTGTAATACCTCTTACCCACGGCCTTCAACCCCGGCCGCAGCACAATGGGCATCGGCCCCGCCACCCCCGCCCGCGTGGGCCGGATGAACAGGTCGGAACCGCGCACGGTGCCCTCGTCGGGCCGCACGCGCAACAGCACGCCGGCCACGTCAATCTGGTTGTTCGAAGCGTCGGTGAGGATAGGGAAGTTGCTCAGGCTGGCGGTGCCATCCATGGCCCACTTTTGCAGCAGACCCCGGTCGAGGGTGTCGCGCACCAGCGGCGCGAGGGCCGTCAGGGCCGGGTCGCCCACGAACTCCTGGTACACGTAGTCGCGGAAGGCAGCTTCGCGATTAGCCAGCGGCACGTACTGGTTGTCAAAATAATAGCCCCCACCTTGGGGGCGCTGCACGGGCAGCGGCTTTACATTCGGGGCCGGAAAAAATAGCGTCAGCGGCGAAGTGCCGCCAATGAGCTGCGGCACGCCATTCGTGCCGGGGAAGTAGATGAGGTGCATCTCCGTCAGCTTCGCGAAGCGGCCGTCGAGGTAGAGGCTTAACACGTCGGCCAGCGGGCGGGTGGCGGGGTTGGCGCGCAGCTTGGCCAGTTCCTCGTCCTTGCGCCAGGCCCGGATTTGCAGGCGCTGGCTGGCCAGCTTGCGCTGGTGGAAGTTGAAGACCATCTCCCACACGTCCCAGAAGTGGCTCACCAACTGGTGGTACACCGAATCCTGACTCGTGCCGCCCTGCGTGACGAAGCGCAAGGCCGTTTCCACCAGGTGCATGCGGGCGAAAGGCGAAGGGATGGACACGGCCACCTTGGCGGCGCGGCCGCCCTGCGGGTCGAGCAGGCGCTCCACTTCGTGGGGACCAATTTTACCAGTCGGCCCCCAGCCCTCGTGGGTGCTGGAACCGGTGTCGTGTAGTCGCAGGATTTTAGCCATATTGTGAGATGCGAGAGGCGCGGCCGGCGTAACCTCACCCCCGGCCCCTCTCCCGTGGAGAGGGGAGCCGAGAGGAATTTCGATTAGCGGCAAGTGGCCTCTACAATTGATTCAAGTTTGTTTTAAGCAGAATATCGTCTGGCTCCTCCTCTCTGCGGGAGAGGGGGCCGGCCCCGGAGGGGTCTCGTGAGGTGAGACGTTAGGAATACTGAAGCTTCTTATCCAGAATCTCGCCCGTAGCGTCCTCAAACGCCTTTACCACCCAGCGCAGGGCCTCATTTTCCGTCGGGTTTGAAAGCGTGGCCTTGCCCACCGCTTTCGTCAGCTCATCGCGGAAAAAGCCGGGCGTGATGCCCTTGCTGAAAATGCCGGTTTCCACCGTTTTATCAGCCACCATTTTGTTGAAATCCTCCTCATCGGCTCGAATGGCGGTGTAGCGGCGCTGGTTCACACCCAGCTCGCGCAGCCACTCGTTGTAGTCGCCGAAAAAGTCGGTCAGCTCGCGCAGGGCGCGGTTGTTGCGCAGCTGAGCCGCCAGGTCGCCGGCCTCGTAGTAGGGCGCTTTGGCGTCGTCGGGAGTGTGCTTGAGGAAGTAGCGGGCGAAGTAGTGCAGCTGGATGAGCGGGCGGGCCACTTCCTGACGCATCTCGGGGGGCAGCTGGCCGAAGTCTATGTCGGTGGTATCGGCTTTCAGGCCGTACTCGTGGTAGAGGGGCTGGTTGCCGTCGAGCTGGTTGTCGGGCACTTCCATGAAGTGCGGCACGGCCAGCGCGCCCAGCAGCTCCAGCAAGTGGGCCTGGTTGCGCTGCTCGGCGCGGCCGGGGTGGTTGGCCAGGGGCTGGCCCGGCTGGTCGCCGAGGTAGTACATGGCCTCCAGCCCTTGCAGGTTGTCGGCGTAGTACGAGAGGGCCGTTTTAGTCTTTGTGATGAAGGTATTCGAGTCGATGAAATCCTGCCCACCGGCTTTCTCATCGGCCGAAGGGTCCTGTAGCTTGAAATAAGGCAGCATCACCAGCGCCCCGGCTTTGAGGCGGCGGCGGATTTCGGGGTGGGCCAGCGGGGAGTTGGCATCGCGCAGGTTTTTCACCAGCAGCGGGAAGCCGGCCGCGCCCGTGCCGCCAAAAATCGAGCTGATGAAAAACGCCCGGTCGCCATCCTGTAGGCTCTGGGCGAGGTAGCGCATTTCCTTGCTCTGCACCACCGCGTTCAGCACCACCGAGCCCACGTTGGGCGAGCCCCGGAAGCCCACGTCGAGGTTGGCCGCGAGGCTGTCCTGGGTGAAGAGCAAGTCGACCAGGCCCTGGGTTTCCACCGAGAGGTCGTTGTATTTGAGGTAGTCGCGGAAGGGCTGGCTGATGCCGCCGAAGTCGTACACGAACGAGTCGCGCAGCTCCTCGCCGCCGCCGCTGGTGTT
>JALYUI010000030.1 GCA_030853845.1 Bacteroidota bacterium
TTCAGCGCTTCGAGGTTGAGCCGGGCCACGGTCAGCAGCTGGCCCACCCCGTCGTGCAGGTCGGCCCCGATGCGCCGGCGCTCGGTTTCCTCGGCCTCCAACACCGCCGCCGCCCGCTGCTGGCTCAACTGCTGCCGCTCCTGCCCAAACTCCACCTCCCGCCGCAGCCGCCGCCGGTTGTAGAGCAGGTAGCCCAGCCCGGCCAGCAAGCCCGCAATGGCCAGCCCGGAACCCAGCTGCACGGTGCGCCGCCGAATTACCTGCTCCTGCACCCGCAGCTGGCTGCCCTGGAGAAGCTGCTGCTGCTGAAGCAAGCGGTTCTGGGCTTCTTTCTTTTCGGTTTCGTACTTGGTTTGCAGCTCCGCTACCTTCTGGGTCACATCCTGGTTATAGAGGGTGTCGGCAATGCCCACGAGCTGGGCAAAGTGCCGGGTCGCCTGCTGGTAGCGCCCCGTTCGCTGGTACAGCTGGCCCAGCTCGCGGTGCACCTGCTGCAGCGTGGGCAGCGTATGCAGCCGGTTGGCCAGGGCCAGCGCGCGGAGCAGCGTGCGCTCGGCCTGCCTATCGTCGTGCGTTTTCTTGTAGAGCTCGGCCATGCTGGTGAGAGTCTCGGCCTGGCCGAATTCGTTTTCATCGGCCTGGTCCAGCGCCAGCGACTGCTGGAAATAGCCCAGGGCCGCTGGCAGGTGGCCCAGGCCGGTTTCGGCGGAGGCCAGGTTGGCATAGGCCACCGCGCCAATGTCGTTGATGCCCAACTGCTGGCCGCGGGCCGCCGCCTGCTCGAAATACGGCTTGGATTTGGCAAAGTCCCCCTTATCCAGGTAGCAATTGCCGACGTTGTTGAGGGCGTAGGCCCACGACACGCGGTAGTTCTCCTCCTCTTTGGCACTCAGGCCCGGACGGGCCAGCAGCTGCCGGCACAAAGCCACTTCCTGCTGGAAAAATACCAGGGCCTTATCTTTCAGCCTCAAGGCCTTGTAAAGCACCCCGATATCGTTGTTGGCATTCAGAATGCCGATGTAGCTGTGCTCCCGCTCATGGATTTTCAGGGCATCCAACTGGTACCTGATGGCTTCCTGGAACTTGCCCTGGTCCTTGGCCAGCATGCCGAGTACGCTCAGCGCGTGGGCATAATCCACGGCCCGGTGCAGGCGCTGCGACTCCCGGGCATCGCGCTCGGCCCACTGGCGGGCCTTTTCCGAATCTATCCGGCGGTAGCCCAGGGCCAGCGCCTTCAGCACGTGCGGCCGCATCGAGTCGGGCTGCTGTGGCAGGGTCGCCTCCAGGGAATCGAGCAGCTTGTTCCGGCTTTGGGCCGAAGCGGCCAGCGCCAGGGTATTAAGAAGCAGTAGCAGTAGGATGCGCATGGTAAAGTTGCAGTGCCCCGAATGATTTACGAGCCTGTTTGCGGCCCCAAGTTGGAGCTTAGTTGGCGAACATCTATATAAACCAATCTGAAATCGATGACAAGCATGGCGGACGGCCCTTCCAGCAGGGTGAGAGGCTACGCGGCGCGGCCCGAATGCAACGGCCGGAGCAAAACCGGAGTACAGCCCAGATAACTTCGCTCCCTGCTTCATTCCCTATGCGCAAAGGCACCACCGTCAGCTGGAAATATGGCACCGGCACCGCTACCGGCAAAATCGAGTCGGTGCACAAAGAGCCGGTCAGCCGCACCATTAAAGGGGCCGAAATCCACCGGCTGGGCTCGGTAGCCGACCCGGCCTACGTCATCGTGCAGGCCAACGGCAGCCGCGTGCTCAAGCTGCGCAGTGAAGTCACGCCGGTGTAATAGCGTATCTTCGCTATATTCTTTGCTACCCTGCCCTACACTACCCACCGCTATGGCCGAACAAACCCTTCCTTTCTATCAGGTGCAGTATCAGGCCGCCCCGGCCCTGCTGCGCGGCACAGTGCTCCGCCCGCTGTCGGTAACCGAATTTACCGAAGCCTGCGAGCTGCTGCTGGCCACGGCCCGCCGCCACCGCTGCCCCTACTGGCTGCTCGATGGCCGCGCCGATGCCAACACCCGCCCGCCCGACCTTTACGAGTGGCTGAGCGAGGATTTTCTGCCCCGCGTACACCGGGTATTGCACCGCGTGCCTACCCTGGCTTTCGTGGCCCGGCCCGAGTTCTGGCGCGAGCTGCGCGCCCAGAACTTTGCCCCACCCACCGTCATTGCCGGCACCTTCCGGGCCGGCTGGTTCACCGATGAGGCTTCGGCGCTAGCCTGGCTGGCGACCTTCCGCACCGTGTCGCCTGCTCCGCTGGGGTAGCGCTTGCCGGTACTGCGGCAGCTTTCGCGACAACAGCTTCGGCATTGCCAGCTGCTTTTCCCGCTCGTAAAAATTGCCCAATCCACATGCTAGCAAAAACGCCCCACTGGCAGCTGCCAGCGGGGCGTTTTCAATGATTCAATCACTATCTACCGATTGTCCGAGTCGGGCTTGATGAAGGCTTCCTCGTCCATTTCGGTGGGCACCACCACCACGCCCTTCTGGAGCATGGAGTTGCGCTGCCCGTAGAGGAAGTATACGACAAAGCCCAGCAGCATCCAGCCCAGGGCTACTTGCAGCGTGAACGAATCGAGGCCGATAATGAGGCCGGAGCATACCAGAGCGCCCATGATGGGCACCAGCGGGAAGCTGGCCGAGGAGAGCGGGGCGCGGAACGGACGCGGCTGGTCGGGGTCC
This sequence comes from Bacteroidota bacterium, assembly GCA_030853845.1. GTDB lineage: Bacteria > Bacteroidota > Bacteroidia > Cytophagales > Hymenobacteraceae > Hymenobacter. The sequence goes on from JALYUI010000030.1 coordinate 2,694, forward strand.
GACTTACGCATAATCCACACGCCCAGACTTACCAGCACGAAGGCCAGCAGCGTGCCGAACGAGGTAAGGTCGCCGGCCAGCGAGCCGGGCACGAAGGCGGCGAACAGGCCCACGAACACCATCAGCATCAGGTTCGACTTATAAGGCGTGTTGAAGCGCGGGTGCAGCTCCGAGAAGGCCTTGGGCATAAGCCCATCCTTAGCCATCGAGAAGAACACGCGGCTCTGGCCCATCAGCATCACGAGAATAACTGAGGTGAAACCCAGCAGGATACCCACCGTAACGGCCGTGGCCAGCCAGCCGTAGCCGGGCATGTGCGCCCGAATGGCGTAAGCGACCGAGGCTTCGCCACCCAGGGCCGGGTCGGCAAACTCGCGCCAGCTGGCTACGCCCGTCAGCACGTGGCCGAACAGGATGTAGAGCACCGTGCAGATGGCCAGCGAGCCCAGAATACCGATGGGCATGTCGCGCTTGGGGTTGCGCGCTTCCTGCGCCGCCGTGCTCACGGCATCGAAGCCGATGAAAGCGAAGAACACGATGCCCGCGCCGCCGAGCACGCCGCCCAGGCCGTGCTTGTTCCAGCCCTCATAGGTCCGCACCACCTCACCGGCGGCGTTTTTCACCACGGCATCGGCCGGAATGAGGTAGGGCGTATGGTTGGCCGGGTTGATGAACTGCCAGCCGACGGCGATGAACACCACCACGATGAGGACTTTCAGCACCACAATCACGGCGTTGAACATGGCCGACTCCTGGGTGCCCTTCACCAGCAGCAGGCTGAGCGCCACGATGATGAACAGCGCCGGCAGGTTGACCATCCCGTGCTGGGCAACCCCGTTAATCATGGCGTGCTCGAAGGGCGAGTGGCTGAGATTATACGGTATTGTACTGATTGCTGGAAAATGCTCATGTGCTGTTTCCAGCAGCTTGTTGAGGTACTCGCTCCAGGCAATGCTCACGGTAGCCGCGCCCAGGGCGTACTCCATAATCAGCGCCCAGCCGATAACCCAGGCCACAAACTCGCCCATCGTGGTGTAGGCGTAAGTGTAGGCCGAGCCGGCAATCGGAATCATAGCGGCGAACTCGGCGTAGCACAGGCCCGCGAACACGCAGCCGAAGGCGGCCAGAATGAAGGCCAGCGTGACGGCCGGCCCGGAAGCCTGGGCGGCGGCGGCGGCGGTGCGCACAAACAGGCCGGCCCCGATGATGGCACCCACGCCCAGGGCCACAAGGTTGCCCGCGCCCAGCGTCCGTTGCAGGGTGCCGTGCCCGGTCGAGTTGGCCTCGCCCAGCAGCACGGCCAGAGGTTTTTTGGCGAAAATACTTGCCATGTGTAGTGGTGTGAAAGAAGAAGTAGGGTGAAAGAATAAAACGAACCCACCCGGCCCGATTGGCCCTTCTCAAAAGGCCCGGACGCGGCGACGGGTCCGAAATATAGGCAGCAATTTGCCGTCGCTTCCCGGCCGGGCCGCATAGCAGGCTGGCGCGCTCCTTGCTTGGCACGCCCGATATTGCCACCCGGCTGGCCATTGGGCCGGCCCAGCCCTCCGACTTCGCTTCATTAACTATCCATGAAAAAGCTCCTGTTACTCCTCGCCGTGGGCGGGGCCGCCACCACTACCGCCCGCGCCCAGACGCCTGTACAACAACCTGGAAGTGCCCCCACTACCATTGTGCGCGTGGTGCCGCCGGCCGGCGGCCTTCAGCAAACCCCCGAGGGCATGGTGGCCCGCCGCGTGCAGTACCTCACCGAGGAGTTGGCCCTCACTGCCGACCAGCAAACCCGGCTCCAGCCCATTCTGCTGGCCCAGCGCGAGCAGTTGCAAACCCTGAAGGCTGGCCGCACCACCGGCGGCCGCCGCTACGGCTCGCCCCAGGACATGAAAGCCGCCGAAGTGAAGTTCGACGAGCAGCTCAGGGGCGTGTTCACCCCCGAGCAGTTCAGCAAGTACACCCAGATGAAAGTGGACCAGGTGGGCAAGCTGCCCGGCGGCCGCCGTCCGGCGCGCCCCGGTGCCCACCCCGCCGCCCCGGCTCCGACGGAATAACGGGCTGCCCGAACGGGGAAAATGACCTCCCGGTCGATTCGCGCGTATGAAAAGCCCGCCTGGCCCGGCGGCTGGCCCGGTGCTTGCAAAGGCCCTACCTGCCGCCGATTGACGGCCGTTCCAAATCGCAACTCCCCTTCAAAAAAACATCCCCCATGAAAAAGTCCCTGTTGATTGCCGCCCTGGCCTTTGCCACCGCCAGCTTCGCCCAAGCCCAGACCGCGACCCCGGTTAATGTAACCGGCACCGATGCCCGCCAGAACGCCCGCCACGAGGAAATGATGGCCCGGGGCGGCAAAAAGGCCCTCAAAACCCCGGCCCAGAAAGCCGACCACCACGCCGCCAAAATGGCCAAGGAGCTCGGCCTGAACGCCGACCAGGAAAATAAAATGGAGCAGCTGATGATGGCCCGCGAGCAGGAGTCGGCGGCGCTCAAAGCCAAGTATGGCACCGACCGCAAGGCCGGCCGCGCCGACATGAAAGCCGCCCACGACCGCTACGAAGCCCAGTTCAAAGCCCTGCTCACCCCCGACCAGTACACGAAGTACCAGGCCAAAAAAGACGAGCATCACGACAAGATGAAGGACGGCAAAATGAAGATGAAGGCCAAAGCTTAATCGTCCTACTCATCGGTTATTGCTACAGTCCCTGCCTACGTAGCCTTATTCTTACTGAAAACTTCTGCAGCTTTCTCATAAGGGCAACAATTTCCTTTATCCGTCAGTTAACCCTGCTTGAAAAGCAGTAAACTGGATACGTGAATACTCCAAAAAGTCCTTCCGGCCACCAGGCTGGGAGGACTTTTTGGTTGTGTTTGAGGACAAGCTACATTGCCAAGGCTTTTTTATGGATAGGCTTATCTGAACATTCAGTTAATGTATTACCGCCACCCGCTGTGTGTAAGATATCCCGCTTTGCTTCGCAATAACAACTAAATACATGCCCGCAGGAAAAGCTGATAAATCAAGTTGGCTTACGGTGTTCGGGTACTGGCATAATTGGCCTGTACTATTATAGACGCGTACGGTTTCCCCCCTTTTTACCGCTAGGTTCAGTAGACCAGTGGTAGGATTGGGATAAGCCGCTTCCCTTTCACCATGCGCTTCTCGCGCAGCCAATGGGGCGCCCGCGTAGCGCAGCAGCATATCAGTGTATGCAGGCTCGAAGGTAGCAGCCCACAACTGGCCGGCAGGATTTGTGGCCAATCGGTCATAGGTAATGTTGTCTGTAAGCCGCGTTTGCCACGTTGCCCCATCATCCCTGGAAGTAGCCAATACCCCGTCGTAGTTGGAGCTGCTCAACCGGTTTGCACCAGCACCGATATACATGGAGGCGGTGCCGGGTCCGGCAACTGGCTGGGCTATGATTGTTGTAACATCAGCGGGCCAGGGTGTAGCAATCGGACTCCAGGTACGTCCCCCGTCTGCGGTGCGGGCCAATTGCCGACGATTCGCCTGACCTCCCCCACCATAGGCAAGCCCATATAAAGAGTCGCGAAAAACCACTCTAGAGCCAGAGGCCAAACCGGTATCCGAGCTAGCCCAGGTTAGCCCGCCGTCGCTCGTGTACACCATGTTGCCGGTTGCCGGGCTTATCCATAGGCTGTTGCCCTTGCCCTCCTTTGCAAAGGAGTATGTTAAGGGAAACGAAATTGCGGCAGACACTGCTGACCAGCCAGCGCCGCCATTTGTGGTACGGTAAACGCCCCAGTTTGTGCTTCCACTGGCGGGGTACGACAGGGCGATGCCCGTCGTGGTGTTGAAAAAATGAATGAGGGCAAATTCCGCCGGCAGTGCGCCCGGGATGGCTACCAAACCCGCCGGGCCGGTGGAAGTGTGCTTTATCACCCCGGTGTAGGGAGCCCCTCTGTTGTAGTTCTGGGTGAGTACCCAAGCGGAACTGGCGTCAAGCACGCTGTAATCAACCAACACATCACCGAGTATATAGATACTGGAACTACCGTTACTTAGCCCGCCTCCCTGCCAGGTTTGTCCGTTATCGGTGGTCCGGCTGATGCCTGACTGAACGGACCGGAACCCGTCGGTTCGGGTAACTACCCACAAAACATTCGAAGTCGGGGACATTATCCCCAACGTGCTTAGTTGAGTGTTGTATGTGGAACGAATAAAATTCGGCGCCCCAGGCATAGTCACCCATGGTGTCTGGGCCCTTGATTCCTGCAACACGCTGATAGTTGCAAACAGTAGCGCTACTAGTCGAGGCACGTTAAGAAAGCCAAGGGGAAGACGCATGACGCAATTTGGGTTAAGGAACAATTAAATATACCACCCACTATTATGAATTGGGCGGGGCATCGGCAAAGGCATCGCTATTTTTGTCGGTTCACTTTCCCCTTATTGCTTTCATATTGCCTCATTATCTGTGCTTAAGCACCCGGCGGCTGGCCGCCCTGCTGGTATTGCTGCTGGCCGGCGTTTCGCTTCGCGCCCAGCCCACAGCCTTTGGCAGCCGCGTTGTCAGCAGCTATGTGCAGGCTGTTCAGGATAACCTGTTCCGGCTGGAGCAATCCGTGCTAACGTCCGATAAAATCAGCCGACAGGTACCCTTGATGCTGCCGAAATGGTACGCCCTGGTCGCCTCGGCCCAGAGCGGCTCCCAAAACCTGTATGTGCTGCGCAGGCAGTGGTCGGATTCGACCGCGCTGCTGCTCACCGATTCGCTGGGCTGCGTGGTGCAGCTGGCGCGCATGGCCTTTGCCGGGTCGCATTCGGCCACTACGGCGCAGCCCCCACCACGGGTGGTGGGCCGGCCGGCCGGCCGTGGCTTTGTGCTCCTGATGCCCACTAAAAAGGCGTGCCGGGTGCAGTGCTACAATTCTGACCTGGCGAAGCGCAGGACCCGGGAACTGCCCGCCGAGCCTATTCTGCAGGCGTTGGCCAGCTATACGCATTTGTGGGTAATGCAGCAAAAGTTACTCGCGCAAGGCACGCCGCTGCCGCTCATTCAAACCTGCGCCCTGGCCACCGGAGCGCTGGAATACCAAGGTTCGCTCCAGCTCAAAGACGCGCTCGAAGCTGCTACCCTGGTGCCCGAGGGTCTGCTGCTGCTCGGCCATTCCGACGACCAGTACGTTCGTCAGCTGCCCATTGGGCAAGCACTGCCGCATAGCAAGCGTGTCGATTTCGTGCTGGTGATTAAGCCTAATGGCCAACGCCAACTCGCCCAGTATCTCGTGTGGCCGGACGGCATCCGTCCGGCGTTTCACTGGCAGGGAGCCTACCCATTGGCTAGTGGTGGCTACCAACTAATTGGCCAGGCAATGCGCTGCACGCCGAATGTTGCGTCATATCTGCTCTCCGCCCTAAGCGTGGCTACTTTCTTCTGGAATGGCCCTTTCTACCTTATTGCTTTTGGCGGCTATACCAACGAATGCCCCGCCGGACTCCTGATGGCCCAGCTCCGCCCGAATGGCCTGCTTGCAGATGTGCATACGCTGGCAAATGTGCCTGAAACCCTAACCACCAACCAACTGCTAGCCGATAGCGCGGCGGTCGGTTTATCCCGCACGACTACTTTTAGCCCGGTGGGTTTGAGCCCTGACCACCGCTTTCTGGTGCTGAGTACCGACCGGCAAGTGCTACTTTATGAGCCGGCCCGCCACGAGCTCCGGCCCTTGGTGGCCGCCCGCGCGGCCCGGCCCACAGTGCTAGGCATCGAATCGGGCCAGGCCCTGGTGGGCCAGGCCTGGCAGGCCGACCGCAGCCTGCCCGATTTCGAGCGGATAGCCTGGCCCTGACCCACCGGCCCCGGGCAGCACTCCCCTTTTGGCGTTTATATTTGAATTCTTCCTCACCCAATTTGCAGGTCCGCCGCTGTGACGGCACCTCAACCGCCCTCCCCCATGCCTCCCCTCCCCAATAGCACGGCCTCGGCTGTGCAAATTCAGCAATTCTACGACAAGGGCCTGGCCCATGCCAGCTACGCCGTGCGCTGTGGCCATCAGGTGGCCATCATCGACCCCGGCCGCGACCCGCAGCCCTACTACGACTTCGCCGACGAGCACGAAGCCCGCATCGTGGCCGTGATTGAGACGCACCCGCACGCCGACTTCGTGTCGTCGCACCTCGAAATTGCCGAGGAAACCGAGGCCACTATCTATTGCAGCAAGCTGGTGGGGGCCACCTACCCGCACCACCACTTCGACGACGGCGACCGCCTCAAGCTCGGCACCGTCGAGCTGCACGCCATCAACACGCCCGGGCACTCGCCCGACTCCATCAGCATTCTGCTACTCGACGAGCTGGCCCAGAGCCGGGCCGTGTTCACCGGCGACACGCTGTTTGTGGGCGACGTGGGCCGCCCCGACCTGCGCGAGAACGAGGCCGTGGGTGGCCACCAGCGCGAGGCCCTGGCCGCCCAGCTCTACCACAGCACCCGCAGCAAGCTGATGACCCTGCCCGGCAGCACCAAAGTGTACCCGGCCCATGGCCCCGGCAGCCTCTGCGGCAAAACCACCAGCCCCGACCTCGACTCGACCATTGCCAGGGAGCTGAAAACCAACTACGCTCTGCAACCCATGTCGCAGGCCGAATTCATCCGGGTGCTGCTCGAAGACCAGCCCTTCGTGCCCAAATACTTCGGCCACGATGTGCAGCTCAACAAGCAGGGCGCGCCCAACCTCGAAGCCAGCATTCGGGCCGTGCCCCACCTGACCAGCGCCGCCCCCTTGCAGCCCGGCGTACTCATTATCGACACGCGCCCGGCCACCCGGTTCCGCGCCGGCCACCTGCCGGGAGCCATCAACCTGCAGGACGGCGGCAAGTTCGAAACCTGGCTGGGCTCGGTAGTGGGGCCACAGGAGAAGTTCTACCTACTGGCCGACTCGAAAATCGCGCTCGATGCCGTGGTGCGCAAAACAGCCAAAATCGGCTACGAGGGCAATATCGCGGGCGCACTGCTGGCCCCCGCCGCACCACCCGAAACCGCCCCAGCCGTGGAC
>JALYUI010000041.1 GCA_030853845.1 Bacteroidota bacterium
CTGGGCCTGGTGCCGGAGCCGTTTCAGCCCTGAAGCCAGTGGGCGCAACCAGGATTGCCAGGCGCTGCCCCGCTAGCCAATCAGTTTCTCCACTTTTTACCCCTCCCCATTCATGTCCCGCCCCGAAGACGAAACCGACCACCAGCTACGCACCGTGCTCAAAGCCGACGAGTATGCCCGCCTTCAGGCCCAGGAAACAGCCCGCAAGCGCGCTTACCGCCAGGGCCGCCGGCCCAATAAGTAGGCCGGCTACCACTAAATTATTCCGCCTTATGCATTTCCATCTTTTTATGAAACGCCGCGTGTATACCAGCCTGCGCCGCATTCTGCGGCATCACCTCATCGCCCCCGCCCAGCTGATTCCGCGCCGGCGACTCAGCGTGGTTTTTACCAACCAGCTGGAGCGCGCCGAGCTGTATTGCGACGTGGAGCGCCTGTTTCAGGTACAGCTCGATGAGGCGGAGCTGCAACAGGTCGAAACCTTCGGCCAGCTGGCGGCCTGCGTGCTGCGCCGCCTGCCGCTGGCCGCGTAGGGGAGAATTCAGGTGAGCAAAACAGCGCGTCAGGCTGAGCATTGTGTGCGCTGCCTGACGCGCTGTTTTGCCCGGATGCAGCCCGCGCTTACAACCGCTTCAGGCCGGCGAGGGCGGCGGCATCGCCGGGGCGGATGAGCAGGGCTTTGGTGTAGAGGGCGCGGGCTTCGGCTTTTTTGCCCAGGTTGAGGTAGGCCCAGGCCAGCGAGAGGTTAGAATCGTAGTCGAAGGGATAGAGGTTGACGACGCGCTCGAAGTAGCGGGCGGCCGGGGCGTAGGCTTTGCGGTTGAGGAAGATGACGCCGGTCCAGTAGTTGGCCTGGGTGTTCTGCGGGTCGATTTTGAGAATGCTCTCGTAGGTGGCCAGCAGGCGGTCGACCTGCCCCAGGGCACCCAGGGGCTTGGTGAGGCCGAGCCGGGGCTCAATGGCGTAGGGGCGCTGCTCGGTGGCTTTCTGGTAGTGGGCGGCGGCCGCCGAGTAGTTTTTGGCCAGAAAGTAAAGCCAGCCCAGGCGCAGGTTCTGCTCGTAGGTGCCGGTATAAATGGATTTGAGCGGGGCAATGGCCTCGGGGTAGTCGGCCTTGGCCTCGGCGGCGTAGCTGGTGGCGAAAGCCGCCGTCTGGTCCTGCTGGGCCCAGGCGCTGGCCGGGGCGGCGCACACGAGGGCGGAGGCGGCGAAAGTCAGCTTTACCAGGTCCATGCGAGGGTTGTGCTAAGGGAATAAAGACTGAAATATGAGCCGTTGAGGGCATCGCGGCGGCGTTCGGTGCTGGCACTCAGGCGGGCCGAGAGCTGGCGGGGTAGTAAAAGTAGCAGGCTGGCCCCGGCACGCTCGCGCACGGGGTCGAGCAGGTTATACACGTAGGTGCCATCGACTTCGGCCAGCACCGGCACCTGGCCCAGCCCGCCGAAGCCTTCGAGCCAGAGGCGCGGGCGCAGCCGGCCGCCCGCGCCCAGCACGCCGTTGGGGTAGCTGCGGCCGGCCGAGTGCACCACGCTGGCCCGCCCGAAAGTATAGAAGCGCAGGCTGCCGAGCGGGTACACGGTCAGGCGCAGGTCGGTCTGGGTGCGGGTGGTGTCGGTGAGGGTGCCGGCAAAAAAGCCGGCCTGCACCGTGTAGTACGGCCGGCTGTAGGCCAGGGCCGCGTAGCCGAGCTGGCCGAGGCGGCTTTCGTGGCGGCCGAGGTCACTTTCGAGCACATGGTAGCCCAGCTGGGCACGCCAGCGCGGGGCCAACTGCACCCCCAGCAGCGTGTGGTACTGGTTCTGGCGAATGGGATAGTGGCGGTCGTGGCCCGGGCGGTAGGGGTCGGGCAGCTCGATGTCCTGGCCGAAGTAGCTAAGGTTCTGGGTGAGGCTGCAGCGCGGGCTCAGGCGGCTGCTGAGGCCCAGCCGGAAAAAAGCTGCCGGCCCCCGGTGCTGGTTGTCGGGGAGCTGCCCGTTGCCTTCCAGTTCCAGTTGCGTCAGCGCCTGGAAACCGCGCAGGTGCAGGCGGCGGCGCAGCGAATCGGGCAAGGCGCGGGCCAGCAGGGCGGCCGGGGCGGGCTGGTTGAGCTGTAGGTAGGCCAGGGCCAGACCGTAGTTGGCCAGGGTGTCGAGCGGGTTGGCGCGCCGGGCGCGGCCATAGTGGTGCAGGGCTGCGGCCGGGCGCGCCCGGGCCAGGGCGGCCTGCCCCAGGTAGCGCCGCAGGGCCGGGTAGTCGATGCCCAGCCGCAGGGCTGCGCGCCCGGTCGAGTCGACGGCTAGCCAGCGGCCC